>NZ_JBFRPK010000059.1:0-79702 GCF_041471965.1 Vibrio sp. 10N.261.51.A3 | reverse complement strand
CCAATTAGGAAACAAAGCCGGGTGTTGTCGAACAGATAACAAAGAACACTGAGTAAACACAAAATAATAGGGAAATATGATGGTTACAGCACTTTACGCAGCCTTGCTGACGATCGTAATGATTTGGTTAGCAATAGAGGTGATCAAGCAAAGGCGAATCAATCTTGTTGCTCATGCTGATGGCGGTGTCGAGTCGTTACAGATAGCACGTTCGGCACAAAGTAATGCTATGGATTACATCCCAATCACCGTTATTTTGATGGGATTGTTAGAGATGAATGGCGCCGGTGTGTGGCTGATTCATGTCATTGGTGTGGCGTTTATTCTGGGGCGTGTGATTCATGCGAAAGGGATCTTAGCGAAGAACTTCAAAGGTCGAAAAGTGGGTATGGTGTTAACGCTTATCTGCATGATCTCTTTGATTGTCCTAAACTTAGCTTACCTACCTTTTGATAAAATGTTCTAGGGAGCATTATGGCGTTGCGTCTTCCTCCTGCTTGGGCGATTGTCCTCGCAGGCTTGATACTCAACATCATGGCGATTGTCATGTCGAGCTTGGTGCTCGATAAAATTGAAGCTGAGAAAGCGGAGTACAACGATCGCAAATACGGCAATGTGTACTCAATACAGCTTGCTTGGAATACGATTGAAACCCTAGAGCGCAAGCGTGAAGCGATCCTGATTCACCTTGATAAGCTATCCCCAGAAATCGCTCAACCTGCCACTGTTCTTGATGAAGCGCTTCGCGGACAACTTCGGAGTTGGGTGAGTGACGAGGTGCCGGCCATCTCGTTGGCTAATTTACCTAAGCTTATGATGCTGATAAACAATGCCCAAGAATCGCAACGATCACGAATTGATGACTACTATTTGGATAACCTGACCTTGGTTGAGTTGATCCAAAGGCTTGATGAGAAAATGGCTTTCTATAAGAACATCGCCCTGTTTCTTCAGGTGTTTGGTTTAGCGCTTATCTTAGCTCGCGACCTAGCAAGAAGACCTTAGTCTTTAACCTTATTTACCTATTTACTTGTACCGCTAACGAGACTCACTTGGCAGGTTGGGGTGCTGTTGGCCTTGGTACTTTGGTAACTGTTCTTTTAGCCCCTTAAACGTACTCAGTGCACTGCCTATCGATAACTTGTTCATCAACCAATTTGGCAAGATGCCCCCTGCGTTCGCATACGCGGTGTAGGTGATGTAGGTATTGCCATTAGTCAGCGGTTGCAGTGTCCAAAGTGCGTCCACATCGTAGATTCGAATGTACCCCGACTCTTTCGCCAAATAGTTCGACGCATCCTTTATCGACAAAACAAACTGCCCACCCTCGATGCTGTATTTTGAGTAGGTCACCATGTCTCGATCTCTGGCAGGCCACGGTGCTTTGAATTGGGTATAGACGATGTTTTCATCTTCAGATATCTGCATCAACACACGGCTTTGCGATACATTATCTATCCAGTTTGGCACGTTCTCACTGTCTTCCAATAACAGTAAAAAACCGGAGTAAGTGGTGGGCGTTTGCATCTGTGCTCGTATTTCGACCAAGCCTTCGCTGTGTGGCCTTTTATCAATCATGATGCCATCTTCACTTTTGACGAACTGCCATGGGTTGGCATAAGTCAGTGTCGATAGGGCGCAGAGGCCGAGTACCAAAATCTTAGGTAATGTCATTATTCTTCCATAAAAAGAAAAGCTTATCTGCTAGGAGTATAGAATAGAATAGAATAGAAATGGACTTAGTAGGTGTTGCCAATCGCTTTGGGTTGGCCTCTTTGGGGAAAATCCCAATGAAAACGGAAGCGTTCGGTCGCTTCCGTTTTATTCTTGGGCAATGGATAAGCGCTGTAGGCTAGAGCTTATAGGCTTCTACGGTTTTGATGGTTGTCCAGTTGCTGTTGGCGTCTTGGATGAACTCTTGTGTATTCTCCAGCCAGCGTTTCTGAACCGATTTGTCTAAGTTCAGATACAACTTTCCATCTTCCACCTTCCAAGCGAGAGGGTCGGTTTCAAACTTCTTACCCATGGCTACTCCAAACGCGCAGTAACCGCCATATTGAGGGGCATAGGCTTCTGGATTGGCTCGAAATTCATCTCTGTTTTCACTGCTCGCAAAGTTATAGATCGCATTCTTATAGGTCGCTGTGAACTCAGATGTGCCTTTTACTGGACCTTCATTGGCAAAGTAAGCGACAGGATCATAGCCTTTAATTGCGAGGTTATTGCTATCAACGCTCATGTCGATGTCTGCTGCCATCAGAGTGATTTTTTGACTGGTCGATTTCATGTGTGACATATCAAGTTCCTTGTCAGTGTTGGTTATCTTGTTTGAAATAATTTAGCCCACTCGTCCGGTCTATAGAGGGACAAAAGAACTAAAAACTAAGCGAATCGTTCGGAGGATGCATGGATCTGCTTTCACAACTAATGGAACACTTCTCGATACGCACTGGCGTTTTCTATTCTGGAAACCTGTGTGGAGTATCGTCATTTAACGCGCAACAAGGTAAAGAGGGCCACCTTCATGTATTGAGCGCGGGGGAGTTGAGCTTGTCTAGCGCTCACACGGAACACAGGCATTTGTCGCAGCCTTGCATTGTTTATTTGCCGAAATGGCGTCACTGGCCGCGATGTCTCGCACTCAGTTTATTGAAGCGTTCAAGCGAGAAGTGGGTGAAACGCCGGGAGACTATGTGCAAAAGTGGCGAGTCTCTGTAGCTCAATCTCTGCTATTGCAAAATAAGCCGATCAATTGGGTTGCTGATGAAGTGGGTTACAATAGCTACTCAGGATTCTCACGTGCTTTTCAACATGTTGCCGGAGTGTCGCCGCGTCTTTGGCTGAAGCAAAATGTGTCGTGAAACGCCGGGCAACCCTACGCGTTTTATGGCTATTCGCATGAGATTGGCCTATGTTTTAGCGGAAATTGAGCGTGGTTTGTTCATTTCTCGAATGACGGTGTAAAAAGGTGGACTTTATAAGCGCGTTGTAACATCCTGCCCGTCCTATTTTATCAGACATCAATGAGACGAAGTGCCTGCTGAACATTATTCAGCCTCCCGTATCTCATTAAAGCACTAAGGAGTTCCACTTGAACCTATTTGTAAGAGACCTTACCGTTATCGATTCTTCATACATCTGTGAACACAGAGGGGTCGTAGGAGATAGTTGGATTTTAGATGTCACCATGTCTGGTGAACTTAATGAAATGAGCATGGTGCTGGATTTTAGCAAGGTCAAAAAGCAGATCAAACAGCTTGTCGATGAGCACGTTGATCACCGTTTGCTGCTGCCAATGCAAAGCGCTGCAATTGTTCTTCAAGCGAGCAAAGCGGGCTACTCTATGGTTGATGTGTTGCGTGGTGACAAGAGCCTCCACCTACATTGCCCTGACGAAGCATATTGCTTGATTGATGCAGAAGCGATCACTATCGAGAGTGTGACCGCACACGTTTATGATATTCTTCGCGATAACCTGCCAAGTAACGTCACAGGGTTAGAGATCACCCTTCGTCATGAGAACATTAATGGCGCGTTTTACCACTATACCCATGGTTTAAAAAAGCACGATGGTAATTGCCAACGCATCGCCCATGGTCACCGTTCTCCAGTAGAAATCTTGGTTGATGGTCAGCGTGACGAACAACGCGAACAGGCATTTGCTCAGCGCTGGGAAGACATTTATTTAGGTTCTAAAGAAGACCAAGTTTCAGTTTCATCACTTAACCTGAGTGAACACGCGAAAAGTGTTAATGATGAAAGTCACTATGGCTTTCGCTACACCGCACCTCAAGGCGAATTTGAGCTAGCGATTGCTAAG
Source organism: Vibrio sp. 10N.261.51.A3 (assembly GCF_041471965.1). Classification (NCBI taxonomy): domain Bacteria; kingdom Pseudomonadati; phylum Pseudomonadota; class Gammaproteobacteria; order Vibrionales; family Vibrionaceae; genus Vibrio; species Vibrio sp. 10N.261.51.A3. Next base: position 75,882 of record NZ_JBFRPK010000059.1, on the reverse strand, counting down.
AGTGAAACAGAAATCTTGCCGACGGATACCACGGTGGAATTACTGGCAGGCTATATTGCGGATCAAGTTGAGCCTAGCCTAACAGAGAACCAATCACTACAAATCGTCGCTTATGAAGGTGTTGGTAAGGGCGCAATGGCGTTCCGATAACACTCCAGCGAGTGACACAGTCTCATTACTGACATGATGAAATAAAGGCAAGATAATCCGTTATCTTGCCTTTATTTTTTGTGACTCTTTAAAACTGATTTAGCTGATGATGTTAGGCACAAACACTAACGAAGCAGCAAACGTCGCAGTGGTGTTTTTTCGATTCCAACAACCAACCCGAAGCTCAACAATACGGTGCCAAAAAATACCGTAACGTCTTTTGCCAATTCCGTAATGCCTAAAACTCCACAGACATTGAACAACACGATAATGATCAGCAAATGGCTGACGTAGATACCTAGCATGCGATTTGAAATGGCGCGAACCCAAGCGTAGTTACCCATGTTTGGATTTGCTAAAAGCCACATGAACACGCCCATCCCCCATAGCGCCGTGCCAAACAAGAAATCATTCATGTTGAATCCGACGTCGAACGTGGTGAGCCATGATGCCTCAGCAAAATGAATCAACATGCCTAACGCTAATAACCCCAACGCTTTAGTTGATGACACCTTCCATTGATTCTGACGAATAAGGAAACCTAAGGTCACCATTAACGTGCTAAAGAACGGGCCATTACGTGTGAAGAAAGGTGCTTCTAACCCGGTTAGCGTTGCGTAGCTGCCCGCTAAAACACCATAGACGTAAAGTGCAATTGCCGCTGGTAATAGCAGTTTGTCGAGTTTCATTTCGACTATCAAAGCAATGATCAAAACTGCACATACGAGAGCGGGAATAAACCATAAATGAACCAATCCACCCTCTAAGAAAGAGTTAAGTGGCGTGTTCATTAAGAAACCCCAATAGCCTTGGCGCTCACCTAGGTAACCAAACTCTTCTACCTTCGCGAGGTTGAATGGCATCACTAAGCAAATGATGCTCCATGCTAACCAAACCTTAAGCAGTGGTTTAGAGTAATTAATGACGGTTTGCCACGGGGAGGCAGTCAGCTTGGGCTGAATAAGATAACCGGAAATTAGGAAAAACAGAGGTACCGCAAAACGAGCGGTTTGGTTGAGTACATAACCGATCCAAGGCACTTCATCTATTTGCCAATAAGTGAGTGCCACTTGGCCATGTAAGCCAATGATCGCCAAGATAGCAATCACTCGACCCAACTCAATACTGGCGATGTGTTGTGAAGGCGTATGTTGAACGGAAGACATATCAGATCTCTTAGTAAAATTTTTACGAAATCTAGCAGTCTTTATGCCCAACCAGTTAGTCCTAAATCAAGGCTTATGACCTTTGTTTCAAGGCTAGTGTCGGTTTTTTGAAGCCTGTCGCAGCTATATTAAATCCATTGCAGTAAGTACAAAAATACCGAGAGTACAAGTGATAAGAGAAACAACAGTAGTAAGCGCGATGATGTTAGCCGCCAGTGTTGAGTTTCCTCCCATCGCACGAGCCATAACGTAGCTTGCCGCTGCCGTTGGTGCCGCGCTCATCAAGAAGATAAGCCCGAGATCGAGCCCTTCAAATCCTAAGTACCCAGCCGCCAATGTAATCAGTAACGGTGAGGCAATTAACTTGTAGCTAGAGGCGAACCACGTCGATAACTTTTCTTGTTTGAGCGAGCTGATGTCCAGCGACCCACCGGTACACAGCAGTGCCAAAGGTAACGTCATGTTGGCAAAGTACTGACCAGCATCAGTGACCATTTTTGGGATAGGAATCGAAAGCGCATAGAAGACGACCGCTAAGAAAATAGCGATGATCAATGGGTTCTTGGTAATCGACTTAGCGATCACTTTAATCGCTTTCGCACCAGTGTCTTCGCCTTTGGGTGTCAGTGCAATCACGGCTTGAATGTTATACAACACGGTTAGAGATGCGACATAGATAGCCGCCAATGCCACGCCTTGGTTGCCATAGATATTAGCCACATAGGCGAGGCCGATGATCGCGGTATTGGCGCGGAATCCACCTTGGACAATCACACCTTGATCTTTCGAACCTTTAAATACTAATTTGGTTGAGAAAATCGTGAACAAGAAAAAGACAAAGTTAGCGATGACGCCAAACGCAACTAACGCGCTACTGGCTGAAAAGTTGTGATTCGATTGAACAATACTCAGAAATAGCATCGCGGGCAGGGTGACTTGAAATACCACCTTAGATGCGACATCAATGAAATTGTCATTGATTAAGCCGATTCGCTTGAGCATCACACCAAGAAACAGCATTAAACAGATAGGGCCTGTTACCGACGCCGAAAACGAAAACTGTTCCCAAAGTGTGTTCATTCTCTTTCCCTAGTTATTAAGCTCAATAATCGGTTAACTCAAATTCCTTTGAATACTGTCGCATTTTTCCACAGTTCTTTGATAAGACAAAATGAATACCTAGGGTTAAGTAAAAAATCTTGAAAAAAAGAACGAACGTGCTAAAAATAATGTATCAGATTTATTATTGGTGAATAATGAGTAAGGGAAAGATAACCAAAGAGTATATTTTGAGCCATGCATTCGCGCTTGCAAGTGAGAATGGGCTTGAGAGTTTGACGATTGGCGAGTTAGCCAAGCAGTGTGGCATGTCTAAGAGTGGCTTGTTTGCACACTTCAACTCTAAAGAAAACCTGCAACTCTCTGTACTCGAGTATTCCAACGCCATATTCACCGAAAGAGTCATCATTCCCGCAAGAGAGCTGGGAGATGGTGATATTGAAGCGAAATTGAAACAGCTGCTCGACAATTGGTTGGGCTGGAACCATTCATTCCAAGGCAGTTGCATGTTTATTGATGCATGGAAAGATGCGGGCAGTGAAAGGTCTGTGATTCAGAAAGCACTGCAGAAAACCATTTCAGTGTGGATTGACTACTTGACGATTCAGGTAGCAAAAGCGGTTGAGAGCAAACAGTTCAGAGCCGATTTAGACCCGAAACAGGCAACCTTCGAGTTATACGGTCTTTATTTGAGTGCGAACTTGTTCTACTCGTTACGAGGCCAACAAGCGAGCCACACCCATTTTTGGAGTGGCGTCGAGCGCTTGGTAGCCAGTTGGAGAGCGGTTTAATACATACAGCAGGTTAACTCGCAAATCATGTGACTTTGCTTAACTAAGGTTTGCAAAAGATTTTAACAGAAGTGGCGGCAAGCAATCATAAACAGCGCTATCGTCATTTTTTATACTAACAAATAGCACGGTCGTTCGATTTTCAGGGCCGAGCTCGATCCGCCAATGATGATGGCGATACAAGGAGCGGTCATGAGTGACAAAATCTACTTTAATACATCGAACAAATTCAGCTTCAAGCGCAGCTTAATTGGCGCAACAACCAACCTGCATTACATCCTAGCGCCGAGTCATGCGAAGAAAACCGCACGTAAGTTGCTGCTCACTCCAATGCGTACTGAGCAGAAAAATGCTGATCCCCAAGGGCTTATCAAGAGTGAAATCAAAGGTCGTGATGGCGTTTTAAAAACCTATTCTTTGGGTACGGGGCCTGTTTGGGTGCTGACTCATGGTTGGTCTGGCACCGCGAGTCAGTTTTTCCCTCTGATGGAACATATCGCCGCTAAAGGTTTTACGGCTCTGGCTTATGATCACCCTGCTCATGGTGGCAGTGATGGTGTACATGGTCATATTCCTGCGTTTGTGAACGGCCTTGAAGCGATTCTCGATTCGGTGGGTGAGGTAGCAGGTTTGGTCGGTCACAGTATGGGCACGGCTTCTGCGTTGGAATGTAAGCACGTTAAATTGGAAAACAAGCCATTATTGCTGATTGCACCTGTACTGGATTATCTAGAAAACCTATTTGGCAGCGTTGCGCGTTCTGGCTACTCAATGAAACTGTTCGAGGCGGTAGTTGGAGAAGTCGAAGAGCAGTTTAACTATCCAATTCAGTCTGTTGATCCCTATGGAAAGCTAGCGCTTCGTGAGTCTCAAACGATCATCGTTCATGATGAGCAAGACAAGTTTACTAAGTTTGATGTGTCTCAGCGTGCTGCTAATGAAATGGGTCGCGTTACTTTAATTGCGACTCAAGGACAGGGCCACGGGCGAGTAATGAAGTGCCCACAAGTATTTGAGAGCTTTGATAACTTGATTGGTTAACTTTAACTAATCAAGCCAGTAGAACGCAGGTTAAGAAAACAAACACTAAAAAGGCCAACCAGACATTATCTGGTTGGCCTTTGTTTTAGGGATTTAGTTGATGCTTAGTTGGTGTTTAGCTCAACCCTATTTTTAGTTAACAGCTTGCAGGACCAATCTCTTTCCACACGCCCCATTGGCCTGTCGTTGTTGGATCTTCACCGGTTGTCCACCATTTCGCTTCCCAAATCTTACCGCCTTGAGTCACTTGGTCGCCACCAGTGTAAACCGCGCCTGAATCCCAAGCGTTAGTACACGTACCGCCGCCTGTGGTTTTCTTTAGAACTTTCACTGAAGTAGCCGCAACCGATGTATCAGTGCCATCGCTGACCGTTACAGAGAAGTTCAGCGTTGTATCTTGCGTGTATTCCGCCGCGACAAAGCTCACTGAAGCACCTTGAACCGTTGCATCGATACCAGCAGGTACATCCCACGTGAAGGTCAATGTGTCTTGGTCTGAATCGCTTGAAGCCGAAGCATCAACCACGACTACATCACCTGCATTCACTTCAGCCGGAGCCGTAACCACAGCAACTGGTGCTGTATTGACTGGGCCTGTGTCTTTAGGAGTTACCGTTACAACAACGGTGTCAGTTGCAGTAGCGCCTTCGTTATCAGTTACCGTTAGGCTGAACGTGAGTGCTTCTTGTTGCGCGACTTCAACCACATCGAAGCTTACAACAGCCGCATTCGCGTTCGCCAGCGTTACTGCCGTGCCGCTTACTTGTGACCAAGCATAGCTCGCGATTGTACCGTCGCTGTCTTTTGAAGCGCTGCCATCTAGAGAAACAGAGGCTGGGCCTTCAACTGATTGGTCTGCGCCTGCAGCTGCCGTTGGTTTACGGTTTACAGGATCTGTTGTACCGCCAGCAAGGCCTTCATGCATTGCGTTGAGGATGTCGCCGTTGTCTGCATCAATTTCCCAAGAGAATAGACCCGCAAGGCCAAGGCTACGAACGTACGCGCCTTTTGCTTTTACTGAGCGGTCATCATCAAATGTGATGAGCTGGCCTGAAGTACGGTTCCAAACGTAAGGCGCTTCTGCCATTTCGTCGTAGCCATATTCGAAGCCGTTGATGCCTTGGTTATTCGCGCCAAGCATGTTTGCTTTAATGCCTTTGTAATCAATAACGCCATCTTCCCATACGCCTTGCGCAGAGCTGCCTTTCAGTTTGCCGTTACCAACGCCTGTCATAGGGTCGCTCGGATCGGTGAGTGATGATGGTAATACGCCTTCCCAACCACGACCGTACATCGCTGTACCAACCACAAGCTTGTTCGCTGGAACACCTTGCTCAAGCAACAGTTGGATGCCGTTGTCTGTGGTGTAAGCTGGGCCTGTGTATTGTTCGCCATTTTCATCAAGGCCTGTGCCATCACATTGACCAGGACGCATGAAGTTACCGCAGTTTAGTGCTGTTTGGTGACCTAACACGTTGTTCCAACCGCCGTAGAAGTCGTAAGTCATTGCGAAGATGTAATCCATGTATTGGATAGCATCGCCGTAGTTCACGTCTTCAATCTTATCGTGACCAACACCGATCGCAGAAGTGAGCTCGTAAGTACGACCGTTTTCCGCTTCTAGCTCATCTAGCATCACGCGAAGTTCTGCCATCAGTGCAATGTAAGCTGGGCCGTCATTTACAGGATCACCAAGGTCTGGAGCAGCACCGCCACCACCAGGGAATTCCCAATCGATATCCACACCGTCGTAGAATTTCCATGTGTTAAGGAATTTCTTAACAGACGCTACAAAGGTGTCACGGTTGGCTTTAGTTGTGAATTCAAAGAACGGGTCAGACAGCGTCCAGCCACCAATCGATGGGATGATCTTCAAATCAGGATTACGCTGTTTGAGCGCCATCATCATTGCGTAGTTACCCTTGATCGGTGAGCTGTATTCGTGGCCCGCTTGAGGGAAACTCTTCTGGAAAGCAGCCCATGGGTCGTGAATCACTACTTCGTAATCATTAACACCCTGACAAGCTGTCATGAGGGCGTTGTAGCTGTTTCCACCTACCGATTTTACTGATTCGTTAGGACCACAAATTGGGATGAAGCCGTAAAGGATGTGGGTCAAGTTATCAGCAGGTAGGTTATCTACCGTGTAGTCACGACCATAAATACCCCACTCAACAAAGTAAGTACCGACTACCGTGTTTGGATCTGTGTTGTATGACTTGTTGTTTGGATCCACATTCATCGCAAGTGGCGCTAAGTGTGCGCCATCTGTATCGGCAATCGTGATTTTAGCGGGTGCGCTCTTGCTACAACCTGTTTCATCACACGCTTCGATTTCCATCTCAAATAAGCCGCCTTGGCCGTATTCGAAAGAAGCTGTTGTTTGGCTGCCAGTGATTGGGCCGGTGGCCACTTTAACGCCATCAAAGTAGATGTTGTACGTGTTTCCTGACGTTCCGCTCCATTGGTTGAACTTAACGTCGACCTTCGCTTGGTCGTGATATTTCACCATCTGGTTGTAGCCAGAGGTGGTTTCCATCGCGAGTTCAATTTTAGAAAATTGCAGGTTGTTGGAACCGTACATGTCGATGCTAGGTGCTGTTGGAGCAGCTAATGCTGTACCAGATAGCGCTAGAGCAATGCTTGCAGCACAGGTATTTATACGAATCATACTATTTCTCTCATTCCTTGAAGATTACGAGAACCCAATGGCCCCATAAACGGCTCCAATCAGTTTTGAAGGAGCTTCCCAGTCAGTATTCGAGAGAGTTTTAATTTCATAACTGAAAATAAATCCGTTTTCGATGGACAACTAAAAAATTGTATCTTGTTACAATTCTGTTGCTTAATGAATGAGAGGCTGAGTCCATGTTTTATAAAATAAAACATCCTTCAGTAGGAAAATCTCACAAGTGAAAATTCACGACATGAAGTTATGAAAAGGTGCGACAAACTATAAGAAAATACTGTGGATTGAAGCTGAATCACAAAGTGAAGTATGTTGAGCGAGCGGGGGCGATCGACGGGTAAACTTGAAGACGAATGCTTATGGCAGTATGGATAAGAGGGTTATCTTTTGAATTGCTCAGCTAAGGAAGCGCGTCGTTGTTGCATGACACTATGGGTATCACCAGTCGCAGTATCTTCGTAGCCTTCTTTAATAAATTGCTGAGATGGTACGCTTGGCTCTAATCGCTTTAAGCGAGGCGAATCGTAAGTACCACTGATGGTGTAAACGGTGGTTCCAGAGCCAGTGTTGATCGTGACGATCTTCCCGTCAAAATCGAATGAGGTAGTGATAAGACGATGATTCATCATCACACCGTTTTCTGAAAGTGTCAGGATGTCGGTGTTGTAAGGTGGCGCCGCAATCTCTATCCATGTGCCATAGACGTTGCTTGGGCTGACAGATTGCTGGTGGGCTTGGTAAGCAAAATAGCCGGCGGTGAGGGCAACCATAAAGCCAGCTAATAGGAAGCCGTAGAGTAACGAGTTGGCAAATAGATCTCTGCTTTTAGTCGGCTTTTTTGCCATTATCTCTTCATTTTTCGACTGATATTGTTTTAGATTCTATTAATTAAAACCTTAGTTTGCAAAAATTGTTCTAAGAGTTAGAAGCAGGATCGAATGTTCTAATAAATGTGGTTGCGTTAGTGGTTTTTAGCCTTGCTCCTCAGTATTTACGCTATCAATGAAAGCGAACTCCAGAAATGCTTAAGCTATGCGTATTTATTTCTTGTAGGAAAGTCTCGAATTGGTTAAAACAATTATCACCTAAATTTACGCATAGGCTTACTCGGTGAGCTCAATAATTGCAATTTGAAGATAACAAGGAAGTACAATGATTAAAGAAAACACATACTTTGAAGGTGGCGTTAAGTCGTTAGCGTTTAACCAGTCTGGTGCTGATGTGAGTGTTGGTGTAATGGCGGCTGGTGAGTACACGTTCGGTACTGCGGCTCCAGAAAAGATGACCGTTGTTAAAGGTGCTTTGATTGTAAAGCGTGTTGGCGATGATGATTGGACGACATACCAATCTGGTGAGTCTTTTGACGTTGCGGGTGACTCTTCATTCGACCTACAGGTAAAAGAAGCGACGGCTTACCTATGTGAGTACTTGTAATCAGGTCTAAATTTGTTCAATCAGGCATCGTTTGTCTCTGATTTAATAGAAAAAAACCACGCTCTAGGAGCGTGGTTAAATAAGTGATAGTAACCGGCAGTGGATAGTGTCACTTGTTTTTGTAGTCATCAAATGGATGACCAAATCGTTGTTCGTTGCAAAATCTCTTCAACCTTCAAAGCTCAAAGCCAAGACATCAGTAAGTCTCAAACACACCGTTGTTGTAGTCTTGAATTGTCTGTTCAATCTCTTCCATCGAGTTCATGACAAACGGACCATAGTGCACGACAGGTTCATTAATCGGCTGACCAGAAAAAATCAGTACACCTGAATCTTCTAGGCTTTCTAAAGACAACAATTCAGCTTTGGTGAGTTGGGCAAGTTGACCTTGGTTGATGACTTTGTCGCCGATCTTAATACTGCCTCGGTACACGTAAGTCATGGCATTGTGATTAACATTAGTCCCTAACGTGACTTTTTGCCCAGAATGAGAGCGCCAATCCGCAACGCTTAATGGCACACCTGTTTTCTGTAATGGGCCTTGAGCTCGTAAAGCCTCTGAATCATCGTCGGTTTGGTTGTGCAGCTCAAACCCTCCGGCAATCATTCTTAACAAACCACTTTGTTCACTTTGATGTTCCACGATGCTTTCACTTTGGAAGTCGTGATATTGCGCCGGCTGCATTTTGTGTGTCGCAGGTTGGTTTATCCAAATCTGGAAACCATGCAGCGCGCCTTCTTCCATCATTGGCATTTCACTGTGAATGACACCACGACCTGCAGCCATCCACTGCGCGCCACCGCTGCGCAGTTCTCCAACATTCCCCATATGGTCTTTGTGTTGGAAGTGACCTTGCAGCATGTAAGTGAGCGTTTCTATCCCACGGTGAGGATGTGGAGGAAAGCCGCCAACATAGTCTTTGCTTTCATCCGATTTAAGTTCATCAATCATCAAAAATGGAGAGAAACGTGCGTTGTTAAAACCAGCGAGTCTTTGGATTTTGACGCCATCACCGTCGGAGGTGGCATGTGCTGTAATCACATGATCTACTGCTCTTACATTCGTCATTTTAAAACCCTCATAAACTTGAATAGCTGTAGTTTATGTAATTTGATTGAAAAAGAAGATGGCACAGCGTTGAGTGACTTATTCGAAAATCTTGAACAGGTAACAATATGAAATTATGTCTATACTCAATAGAGAGTATATCGCCAAGGAGGCCGCTATGGCAGTTCAGCAAAAACATGGCGAAAGGCATGGTCGGATAGGTTTTGATAACGACTTTACAACGGAGCAAAGCCAGCGCTTTACAGAGGTTGCAAACAGCGCAGTTAAACGCCGCGTGAAAAAACGTGAGATAGAAGCGCCGTTTATTCAGTCAGCTAAGCAAGCCGCTTTTAAAACCGTGGTGAGGCGACCTAAAGGGAATAACCCAAACCGAACACGTCAAGTCATATGGATTATTATGATCGGGTTAGTGAGTCTTTGGCTTATGTACCTTGCAGGTTAGCAGCGCCGCTCCGTTATAGGAATGGCTAGCGTTGGCGCGTTTTTAATAGCGTAACATTGTTCCCTTCGACCTGCGCTTCAAAGCAATCTTCAAGTTCAGATGAATCCGGTGCTGAGCTAACAAGGCTCGTTGGTAGTTCTTCTATCAGGGTCGATACTGGGTTGTCGTGATAATAAGCGTATCGGTTTTTCCCTGAATGCTTGGCGACATACATCGCTTTATCAGCACATCTCGTCAGCTCATGTAATTCTTGGGCGTCTTGTGGGTATAAAGCAACCCCAACACTTAGCGTCAATTCCTTGATTCTCTCGTTTGTTTGGCAGCCGCTTTCGAACAGCCCGCAGATCCTATCTAGAATGCCGTCTAGATCTTTACGAGTTGGCACATCGTAGAGCATCAGAACAAACTCGTCTCCAGCAAAGCGCGCGATGGAATAATCGTATTCATGGCTTTTTCTGTCTCTGGTTCGAATGTTGTTGCTCAAGCGATTGGCAAAATGCTGTAAGACACTGTCTCCCACATCGTGCCCGTAGCTGTCGTTAATGCCTTTAAAGTCATCTATATCCAAAAAGACCAATGCCGTAAGTGATCGCTCACTATCCACGGTGGCTAGTTTTTCTGTCGCCCAGCGTTCAAAGCTCCAACGGTTTGCCAAGCCGGTTAACTGATCTCTGTAAGCGAGATCTTCAATGCCTTCTTTATACAGGCGTTGAATATAACTGACGGCTTTTGTGTAGTAATAGGCGGATGTGTGGCACACCAAGCTCATGGTAAATAAGCTAAGGAAAAATCTGTGTGTGCTGTTAAATGGTAAAGAAAAATTGTTGGGCATTGCTGTAATCAAGGTGCTGATGAACAGGCAAAACGAGGTGCTGAAGATTATGCCAATTCTGAAATCATTAATGAAAATGACCGCGGCCAGAATTGGGTAGAGCCAGAGGATGCGATCTGGGATGGCGTGACTGTACAAGAATAGGATGACGCCCTGAACTAGAAGAACACCACTCAGAATCAATTCGGAATACTCAGGATTGATGACTTTTCTTACATATAAAGCGTTAGAAATGGCAATGATGGCGAAGCACAATTCGAATATTGACAGCGTGTAATGCTCGCCTTCGAAGTAAGCCCAAGTATAGAAAATGAATAACGCAGCGGCAGTCAGTGAAAAGGAGTGGACAATTTTTTGCTTGCGGGTGGATCGTATGTCCGCCATTTCTTCTAGGTGCCTGCCGACGAGCCTTTTCATGTGATCTGTGCCAAAGTTTTTGATAATGGTGTTAATAGTAGATTAAATAACAAGCTATGCAGAGGCTTAGATGTCTATTTAGTGTGACTACTATCAAGGTTTCATATGAAAGGCTGTTCAATCAATTCCAAATAGTGATGTATATCACCGATGGTGCTGGTCATCTCTAGAAGATTAGATTTAAGCATCAAACTTGTAACCGTTGTTTGATGTTTATCTACTTGCTTTCCAGAGAGTTACTCCACATAGTTTGTAAACGACCAAAATTAAGAAAGGCTCATTATGTTAATTACCTTTAGTTGTAAAGCTCATGCTAGTGTCACGATGTTTGGTGAAGTCGGCCTCCAGTTCATCAAGATGCTTGGGCATAGCGGCTCCATCCCAGGTGCTATGGATGCTTCAGAGGTTCCTCAAGCTCTGGATAATCTACGTGCTGCTATTGCAGCAGAGCAGAGCAAGTCCGTAGAGCATGAAAATACTGATGACGACAATGAAGAAGAGGTGGTTGAAGCGCCTGTTAATATCGGTAGTCGAGCGTTCCCACTGGTTGAATTATTAAAAGCTGCCATCAAAGATGAATGTGAAGTAATGTGGGAAGACGGTAGCGGCAAGCGACTGTAGTACGATTCACGCGAAACGTAACAAGCCTATTGAATCTATTTTAATCAGAATGAATGCTGAACCAGTATCGGACACACCATGACCATGGAGTTTTATGGTGATGAACCGATACTGGTGTTTTTTTAGTGAAGTAATCCACTCGTTTCTGTTTATTTACAAGGTTCGTCAGCCCTGAAATGAGTGACTTTTGTTATCGTAATATCAATCCATAACAGACCGTAAACAAAGTGATGCTGTTCACGGTTTCTTGACTCCCAATTCCGAACTAAGAATTTTTCCTAGTTATTCTAAGACCCTCTCTCATGCGGTCGATTTTTAGACTCCTTATTATTTCACGGTCAACTAACAAAGAATGCATGGTCGCAATTATGCCGTGCAGACCTCACAAAAAATAAGAGAGTTCACAATGTTAAAGTTCCTAGATCAGGTTAGAAAACCGACGCTGGATCTTCCGGTCGAAACTAGAAGAAAGATGTGGTTTAAACCATTCCTGCAATCGTACCTAGTCGTGTTCATTGGTTATCTAACCATGTATTTAATCCGTAAGAACTTCAATGTCGCGCAAAACGACATGATTTCTACTTATGGGTTATCAATGACCGATCTAGGTCTTATCGGTCTTGGTTTCTCAATTACTTATGGTATTGGTAAAACCGTCGTTTCCTATTACGCCGATGGTAAAAACACCAAGCAGTTCCTGCCATTTATGCTTGTCCTTTCTGGTATTGCCATGTTGGGCTTCAGCTTCAGTATGGGTGGCGGCAGCGCTAGCTTATTCATGATGGTTGCCTTCTACGCATTGAGTGGTTTCTTCCAAAGTACGGGTGGCCCTTCAAGTTATTCAACGATCACTAAATGGACGCCTCGTAACAAACGTGGTTCGTATTTAGGGCTTTGGAATATGTCACATAACGTGGGTGGTGCGGGTGCAGCTGGTGTTGCTCTGTTTGGCGCAAACTACCTATTTGATGGCAACGTAATTGGTATGTTTGTTTTCCCATCTATCATCGCGATTGTCGTTGGTTTTATTGGTATGCGATTTGGTAACGACTCTCCAGAAGCATACGGCTTAGGTACAGTCGAAGAGTTGTTTGATGAAGAAATCAGCGAAGAAGATACAGCTGCTGAAGAGAATCAAATGACCAAAAAAGAGATCTTTGTTGAGTACATTCTTAAAAACAAAGTGATCTGGTTGCTCTGCTTCGCGAATATCTTTTTATACATTGTTCGTATCGGTATCGATCAATGGTCTACCGTTTACGCGTATCAAGAGCTAGGCCTATCAAAAGAAACGGCTATTTCAGGCTTTACTCTGTTTGAAGTCGGTGCTCTGGTTGGCACATTGATGTGGGGTTATTTATCAGACCTTGCGAACGGACGTCGTGCTTTAGTTGCTTGTGTATCGCTTGGACTGATTATTGTCTCTCTAGAGTTCTACCAAAATGCAACGAGCGAGTTCATGTACCTAGCATCACTGTTCGTACTTGGCTTCCTGGTGTTCGGTCCTCAACTGTTGATTGGTGTTGCTGCGGTAGGTTTTGTACCTAAGAAAGCAATCAGTGTTGCTGACGGCGTGAAAGGCACATTTGCTTACCTAATTGGTGACAGCTTTGCCAAACTTGGCCTAGGTATGATTGCGGATGGAACGCCAATTTTCGGCTTAACGGGTTGGAAAGGGACATTCGCAGCACTCGATACGTCAGCTGCCATTTGTATCGTGTTATTGCTATTCGTTGCGGTTGCGGAAGAGAAGAAAATTCGTCACGCGAAGAAGATGCACCTAGCGGCTCAAAACGCGTAATTATTATCACGTGCTTTATTTGATTAAAGCACGTGAGATCATACCAATCGTTAGTTCGATTCAGTATCATCTCTATCAATAAACTTAATTTTATATAGCTCCTATCGGGGCTATTTTTCTTTCTTACTCTTAATTTTGGTTGATATCATGATTAATGTTGCGCTTGTTGATGACCACGTCATTGTTCGATCTGGTTTTGCTCAATTACTCAGTCTTGAAACTGATATTACGGTCGTGGGTGAATTCAGTTCTGCGGCAGAAGCGCGCCTCGGACTACCAAGTTGTCACCCTGATGTCGTTATCTTGGATATTTCAATGCAAGATGAAAGTGGCCTGAGTTTGTTGGAAGAAATCCCATCAGGCATTGCCAGCATCATGTTGAGCGTACATGACTCTCCGGCGATGGTTGAAAAGTCGTTAGAGTTAGGAGCTAAAGGTTATCTGAGCAAGCGCTGCAGTCCTGATGAGTTAATTCAAGCCGTACACACGAGCGCAAATGGCGGCTGTTACCTTACGCCAGATATAGCAATAAAGCTTGCGACACCACTAAAGAATAAAGCCTCTTTAAATCAGTTAACCCGCAGAGAAAGCGAAGTGTGCCAATTATTGGCGACAGGGCTCGATGTAAAGTCTATTGCTGTCGAGTTAGGGGTTAGCCATAAAACGGTACATGTGCACCGTGCCAATGCCATGGACAAACTTAATGTTAAAAACAACGTTGAGCTAGCCAAACTATTCACTCAAGAACAGTACTAATGCGCTCTTACCTAGCCACCTCCCTATGCGGGGTTTTTATGGCGGGTTGCGCATGGTTTTGTTTGTGGGTTATCGCTTTCTATTTTATTAATGACCCTGAGTTAGCCATTCTGCTTTTCCCATTCTCGCTGCGATTGGGAATGACACTGCACACTCGTACACAATATTGGCCTGCCATTTACGTTGCAGAGTGGGGGCTCGCAATCGCTTTGGCTCTATTACTGGATGAACCCCAATGGTTAACCGTTTTAATCGCCAGCGGATTAAGCATTCCAGCAACTCTATTTGCCAAACGGTATTACTACGGTGACCAAAATCGGCACTTATTGGTCATGGCCAGCATTATAATGGTGACTTCACTGATCAATGTCGCTGTCGTCGGTTCTCACGTGCCTGCAACTTATATGGTGTGGTTGGTGAGCATCACTGGCGGGTTAATGCTCGTCCCAATGTGCTATCTAGTTTGGAATTATCTATTTCAAAACAAGTGGGCACCGTTGAGCTCTTACTTAATTCACAATGCTGTTGAGTTTAAAATTCGTCATATTGCCTTATACAGCGTATTGCTGGTGGCCAGTATATTGATACAGACTAGCCTGCCAGATGAACTTAGACGCTTCGCCCCATTTTGCATGGCGATTCCCATTATCTTGTTGGCGGTTCGCTACGGTTGGCAAGGCGCCTTGCTTGCCACCTTGCTAAACAGTGTCGCGCTGATAGCTGCCCACAGTGGAACGTCCAAACTCGAAATTACCGATTTACTCTTATCTCTTTCTGCTCAAACCATCACTGGCATATTGTTGGGTCTTGCGGTTCAAAAGCAAAAAGATCTCAATTCGAAATTGCGCAGTGAGCTCTCCAGAAATCAAAATATTTCACGTCAGTTAATCACGGCTGAAGAATCGGTTCGTCGTGACATTGCTCGTGAGCTACACGATGAAATCGGTCAGAACATCACGGCAATTCGAACTCAAGCAAACATTATTAAGCGTGTTGATGCCGCTGAAATGAGTGTTCGTTGTGCGGGCACGATTGAGTCATTGTCTTTGAATGTTTATGACACCACTAAACGCCTACTCACAAAACTAAGACCTAAAATGTTGGATGACCTTGATCTAAAAGACTCCGTTGAACAGCTCATACGGGAAATGGAGTTTTCAGATCATGGCGTTGATATCCAGCTAAATTGGCAAGGTGATTATTTATGTTTGAGTGACACGCTCAAGGTCACTCTCTTCCGACTGTGCCAAGAATCCTTAAACAATGCCCATAAATACGCCGGTGCGAGCGAGATTAAAATTGAACTGATTTTGGATGATCAGGCTTATCTTCAGATATCAGATAATGGCGTTGGTTTTACAGCGCAAGATCTTCTCAAGGGGATGGGTGTTCGTGGTATGCAAGAGCGTGTTCAGGCGCTCGGTGGAAAGATGACAATCAACGCTAATGGTTCCTCTTCGGGCACCAATATCAGCGTTACATTACCTAAAGTGTGAGAACGAATATGTTTGGATTTCTGCGCTCAACACCGTCAAATCGTCATATTCTAAGTGATGATGAGGTCAATCAGAGTTACCGCTACTGGCGCCTTCACATCATGATAGGTATGTATGTTGGTTATGCCGGTTTTTACTTCACTCGTAAAACCTTTAATTATGCCGCGCCAGCCATGATCACCGACCTTGGTTTGGACAAAGGTGATATCGGCTTAATTGGCACGCTCTTTTACCTTTCTTACGGCTTATCTAAGTTTATCTCAGGGACAATATCGGATCGTTCAAACCCGCGCTACTTTATGGGGCTTGGCTTAGTCGCGACTGGTCTGATAAATATCGCGTTTGGCTTTTCAAGTTCGTTGGCGGCTTTCATTGCACTTTGGGTGCTCAATGCATGGTTCCAAGGCTGGGGTTGGCCTTCATGTTCTAAGTTATTGACGACTTGGTATTCTCGCTCCGAAAGAGGATTCCGTTGGGCAATCTGGAATACAGCACACAACGTTGGTGGGGCATTGATTCCTATTCTCGTCGGCTATCTAACTCTCCAGTACAGTTGGCGGTCAGGGTTTATATGGCCGGGTGTGATTGGTGTTTTTATTGGTCTTATCGTCTGTTGGCGTTTACGAGATAAGCCCACCACCATGGGACTCCCGACGGTAGGGAAGTGGCGCAATGACCATCTAGAATTAGCGCAAGAAAACCATGGGCAAGGGTTAAGCTATCGAGAGATATTGAAAACTTACGTGTTCAGCAACAAGTACATTTGGTTGCTCGCTTTTAGTTATGTGTTGGTTTACATCGTAAGAACGGCCGTCAACGATTGGGGTAATTTATATCTCACCGAAGAACACCATTACAGTTTGATTAACGCAAATGCTGCTTTGTCTCTATTCGAGATTGGTGGTTTTGTTGGTTCACTTGTTGCTGGATGGGGATCGGATAGGCTATTTGGTGGCAACCGTGGCCCGATGAACATCCTGTTTGCGATTGGTATTTTTCTCTCGGTATCGGCTTTATGGCTTATGCCTTTAACCAACTTTGTGTTTCAAGCGGCTGGGCTGTTTTGTGTTGGCTTTTTTGTGTTTGGCCCTCAAATGCTTATTGGCATGGCTGCAGCTCTCTCTGGTTACCCATTAGCGCTCGTTCTAGAAACTTATGGCTGGAGTGGGTTCTTCATTACCATCTCTACTTGTGCTGCGGTCATCGGGTTGCTGCTACTGCCTTTCCTACAGGCTCAATCACCTCAGAAAAGTGCAGAGGCTCGCTCTGGTTTTTAAGGGGTTTCTCCGTAAATAAGATAGCTGCTAATGGTCCCCTGGTTATTGTGCAGCTATCCTATCTTCAGCGTTTTTTATACGTAGCATTCAAATGTGACTCTTTTCACGCTTTTCATCGTTCTCACCCGTTTCTAAGAATTTTTCCTATTGCGTCTAAGACCTCATCTCATGTGGGTTCTAGCTGCTCTCTGTAGTCTTTCTAATTATTTACGTTATTAGAAATCAGCTCTCTGAATTGTGTTCAAAGGGCTCACTACGGAAAACGCCATGTCACTCAGCCACTTCTCAGAACACTCATTTTTCCCAATGGAAAACACCATCCAAAATTATGCATGGGGGAGCATTTCTTCGATACGTGAACTGTTTGGCTTTAAGAATGAGTCACAAGAGCCGCAAGCGGAAGTTTGGATGGGAGCGCATCCGAAAGGTTGTTCAAAGGTCAAGTTGGACCAACATGTGGTGCCTCTATCTGAGCTGATTAATAAGAATAAACCTGCCTATCTATCAAATGATATTGCCCAAGAGTTCGGTGAACTCCCGTTCTTGTTTAAGATCTTGGCAGCAGAAAAGGCGCTGTCTGTTCAGGTTCACCCAAACAAGCGCCAAGCTGAAATTGGCTTTGCGAGAGAGGAACAGGCAAGCATTCCTCTGACCGCAGGACATCGTAATTACAAGGATTCGAACCATAAACCAGAATTGGTTTACGCGATCACTGAATATCAAGCGATGAATGGGTTTCGAGAATTCGATGAAATATTAGGTCTGTTCAGAAAGTTGGATTCGAGCGAGCTGGCTGGTTTGGTTGAAGAGTTTGGCAACAACCTTGATTCTCTAGGCTTAGAAGCATTTTTCCGTGATCTGTTAACTCTAGATGACCAACGTAAACATCAAGCATTAGAGCAACTTCTGACTTACGCAGAGTCTCATCAAGACCAAGCTGAGTTTGCTTTGGTTACTGAGCTTAGCCATCAGTACCCGAACGATATCGGTTTGTTTTGTGTTCTGCTGCTTAACTTGATCACACTAAAGCCGGGTGAAGCGATGTATTTGAATGCGAACACTCCGCATGCTTACATTAAGGGAACTGGGCTCGAGATCATGGCAAATTCAGACAACGTGCTGCGAGCAGGTTTAACGCCAAAACACATTGATGTCGCTGAGTTAGTTGCGTGCACCGAGTTTACGCCAATCCCGTTCGAACGCTTATTATTAGCACCCTCAAAACTGGGTCAATGTGATAGCTATGATATCCCAGTCAGTGATTTTGATTTCAATATCTTTCATCGCCCTAAACAAGAAGAAGTGATCACAAGCGGCGCTGAAATTTTGATGGCAATAGACGATGATCTAACGCTCGTGAGTCAGAAAGGCGAGCATTTAACTCTTACTAAAGGGCAATCGGTATTTATCCCAGCCTATATTGGTCATTACGAATTGAGCAGTAAAGGACGAGTGGCTAGGGCGTTTAACTAGGGGAATGATTGTCGTATAACACTAGAAAGCTTTCGGGCTTTGGGTATGCGGTAAAGTCTTAGAGATATTAGCAAGAATGAACATTTCATAACAATAAGAGCTCTTTGAATCAGAAAACAAACGTTTTCATAGGTTGACTAATAAATGCAAACTGAAACAATAAGTCGTATTTATAGAAGTGTGTTGATCTAAAGGAAATTTGATGAGCTCTTATTCTCACGTTCGCAGTTACGCCAGTTTATTCAGTGCCTTATCGTTGGCGCTTGCGTCAGGTCCGAGTGCGGCTGATATATCAACAACACCCGTCATTGGTGGCGTGTTTAGCTCCAGTGAAGTGTTGAAAAATCAGGTGCTTTCAAGCCTAAGTTATTCTGCCAAACTCACTCGTGATGCGGCTCTTTTCACGATTGGTGGCGTTACATTAGATGCGTATATTCTCGCTCTCCCTTTAGATGTCAAAACCAAAGCTCGAGTCGTTGCTCAGTTATCCAATCCGACGTACTCAATTCCTTTGGGTTACTTTCTCTATAGTTATTACGACCGCTATTCAGGCTTGGGCAGTGAAGATGTGTTCAAATCTTACTTGTCGACGGTTTATGATAAGCAGGCGCTAAAGGGCTTTGAACATAGCCTCAATCATGTTGGAGATAAGCCAACCTCAGAGCATCACGAGCCAGATACCTCGACTGAAGCAACGGGACATCATGAAGGTATTCGTATCGATGAACAGTTCATTGCCAACATGGTGGTTATCTACGATGCGTTATTCGAAATTGGTGTTTGGCAGGATATGGACACGCTCCCTGCGAATTACACATACTTAACCAATAGCCCTGAAGATCTAGCGATCATCGCTCAGATTCAACCGATCATCGTTGATTTGATCGGTAAAGCGGCATTGGGAATGGATGAGGGCGACATGAAGTCTGCAATGTTGGCGATTGCAGAAGATGGTAAACCAGAAAACGCTGATAAGCCGAATAACAAAGCACAAGCTCTCACCATTACGCTCATCGATTTTGTGCGCTTAAACTTGCTAAAAGCTTACCGACAATTTGTGTTTAAAGAAGAACGCGCAGCAGCGCTAGATGATTGGATGCAGCAAGCGTTCAGTGACCAGCCTGATGCGCTCATTCAGTTCTTAGATTCCCAACAGCACAAACGTTTTGCGGTTCAAGTGACGGTCGATGGTTTACAGCAAGGATTGATCGAAGGTTTGGTCGATGAGAATGCGCCTTTCATTTCAGTGGCTTACCAAAATCATAAAAACCGAGCGCAATACAAACCTCAACTAGAAAAGGTCATTGAGCCAGAACATCAACAACAGGTGAGGTTCATGGAAGTTCTGTCTGAACAAACTTACCGTGATCCGAATTATCTTCCGTTCTTCAAAAATCTCTATCAAGAGCATCGAGACAATATTAGCCGAGTGGGTATCTCTTCTACTCCGACGATCAGCGTACGCAATTTACCGATCATTAAAACGGGCGCGAAAGTATCGGGGCAAGGTGGCACTGGCATCCCTAATTTCCACTTTGTCGACCGAGAGATCGACCGAGCGTATTACTTCTTCGGTAATGATGCCCTGCAGTTAGATGTGTTGATGGCAGACAACAAGGTTCAAACCATGTTTGATCGCCTTGATTACCTTAAAACGCTGAACTGCAACGCTCAATATGATTGGAATGCTCACACCACTTACGATGGGTTAGTAAACCTAGGTTTGGGTGAGTCACTACGTGATTATGGCGAGAAACGCTGCGTTAAAGAGCTTCAGGAACGTTCTGAAGTCGAAGTAACACTGCGAGAAAAGCGTGCTGCCTTGATTGAAGATATCGAAGCGTATTTGTCTATATCTGGCTTTGATTTTTTCACTAAGTTTTCAAAGAAGGCTCAGGTTAAACAGTCGATCACTCAGTTTGCCGAGTTAGATGGAAAAGGGATGCCAGACTACACCTTGGTGTATAACCCATGGCCGGATCACTTCGCACACTTTACCGGTCCTTTTAGTGACGAAATTCTGATGCCGACTGGAGAGCTTAACCGACTGGACTATTGGATACGCCAGATTGAAGCGACTTACCGTAGTGCAGGCGTTTACGATAAAACGCTGTGGGGCATGGCTGGGGATCATGGTTTAACGCCAGTGTTCTACGCGCTCAATCCCGAAAAGCAGGTATTTGAAGGCTTACAAGCAGAGCTAGAGTATCCAATAGTGGTTAAGAAGATATCTTCAGACGAGGGGGAGGGACCTAAAATTACCAATGCTTTAAGCTACCCAAGCTCGAAAGAATTGGATGTGGTGGTCGCCTCGACGGCTGGTGGTAACTTCATGATGGACTTCTTTAATTCAGCTCAAGGGTGGCAGGTTCAGCCTGTTTACCAAGAACTCACGCAGTGGTCTCCGATTGCAGCGCCAGATGGTCAGAACGTAGACATCATCAATCAGATAGCGCAACGTTTGCCTGAAAGTCTTGATTATATGGTCGTAAGAGAAAGCACATGTGATCAACAACGTTGCGCTGTTCGTGTGATTGGCAACCGTGATTTAAAACGGGTTGATGAATTGATCACACGTGAAGGTGACAAGCTTTTTTATGAGTCATTGGAAGACAACCGAGCGCCGATTTTGCTCGATACGCAAAGGTTAAATCCATACCTAGCATCACCAAGCGAAGCTGATTTTGCACAGTATTCTCAATTGGTAGAAAAGTGTATTAACCGAGCGGTTAAGGCGGATGTGACAACGTGGTGTAGCAGTGCTGAGTGGACTTCATTAACGCAACCAACACCTCGACCAGATTCAGTGAATCAACTGGCTAATATTTATCTTGAAGATAGGGCTGGCACGGTTAACTTGTTCCCTAAAGCGGGAATTGGTTACAACACTAAGGTGCCGGGGCGTCATGCTGGTGAGGATTACTTAGAGAAAGATGCCTTCATCGGATTCTGGGGAGCGCCAATTGGCGATAACTCATTACCATTAAAGATTGAAGCTAACGGATCTTTAGCGCCAACGCTGTTTGAGTATTTGACCGGAGAACCTGTGGTCGAAGGCGAGAACGGTTGGGGTTTTCCGTCGTTGATTGATAAATTAGACATTTCAACCGCGCGTTAAAGTAAGCGCTCTCTACCTACTCGCTATCTGTATTTTCTCTATGGTTAGCGAGGCTGAGAGTTAGCTAGGTGAGAGCCATCCCCACAAAATCCTCATCGCTGTCATCAACAATTTGGTAGCCAAGTGACTGATAAAAACTAATGGCGCGAGTGTTACTTCTAAAACTCGACAAGGTGACTTGCTCACGTCGCTCTTCCGTGGCTCTCTTATGTATGAGAGTCATGACTTGCTTGCCAAGTGAGCGGCCTTGGTTTTGAGGAAAAATGATCAGCAGATGAATATGGTAGGCGTTGTCATAAGGCTTAAAACACACAAGTCCAATCCTCTCTTTTCCTCGGTATACCCAATGAAACCAAGAGGGATGGTAATCGTTTAAAAGTCGTTGACGTTGGAAGTCGTCATCCCAGCCGAAAACGTTATCTACGTGTATGAAAATACCTTGTTTAACACACGCAAACAGTTCTTCGAATTCAGAATTTGAAACGAGCTGGAATTGTATATTCTCTTCTTTTATTGTCACTTAGCTTCCTTATTAAACGCTTTTTAATAAGCAAACAGTAACATAATTGAATAAGCCGAATTAGCTTAGATTTGCGATGTTATGAAACCAAAAAGCCATGCGTAGTGCATGGCTTAGAATAAAGTCTTGGATTGATTTTTCTATACGATCTTAAGCGCGTGATGGCGCGTGAGCTGTTTGTGTAGCGAGTCTTTTAGCTCCATGCGTTCTACTTTGAGGTTGTGCATGCTGTCGTCATCGATAGGGCTGCCAGAGATTTCTAGCTGACGGATGTCGTAGTCGAGTTGGTGGTATTTCTGCATGTCTGCTTTGAATTTTTCGTCGTCGTGGTTGAGCTGAACAATGTCTAATTTAAGATCTGGGAAATCTAAGATAAAGGCATGGTTTTCATTGAGCATTGGCACTTCCTCTCTAGTCGAATTATTAACAGTATAGAAGTAATTTTTCGAAAGAAATGTGGTTCAAAACACAAAGCCGTAAAGCGATCAAAAAAGGGCACAAACTCGAGGAATCATCTTCGAACTTGCGCCCTTTTGTATGTATATAGCTAGCTATTTATCGTTACATGTTTAGAACTATACGTGTTGAAAGCAGAAAGCTTACTTCGCTTTCTTACCAGAGCGTTGCTGCTCTTTGTGTGCAAGCTTCTCTTTCTTACGTTGATCGATAAGGTGAGCAGCATCGCCGCCTACGTGGGTTTCGCCACGAGCATTCGACAATTGAACTTGCTTTTCACGTTCGCGGAAACGCGCTTTCTGCTCGTCGCTGTGCTTATCAACACACTTAGGGCAGCTTACGCCTTTCTCAAAGTGCTCAGACGCTTTGTCTTCGTCTGTGATTGGCAGGCGACAAGCGTTACACACGTCGTAGCCGCTCTTCTCTAGCTGGTGGTTAACTGCAACACGACCATCAAATACGTAGCAGTCGCCTTCCCACATGCTCTCTTCTTCTGGTACTTCTTCTAGGTACTTAAGAATACCGCCTTCAAGGTGGTAAACTTCATCAAAGCCTTGCTCTTTCATATAGGCTGTTGATTTTTCACAACGAATACCGCCAGTACAGAACATCGCGACTTTCTTGTGCTTCTTAGGATCAAGATTTTCTTCAACGTACTGAGGGAATTCACGGAAGGTTTCTGTGTTTGGGTTTACAGCATTTTTGAATGTGCCGATGTCCACTTCGTAGTCGTTACGGGTATCAACCAGAATTACATCAGGATCAGAAATCAGAGCGTTCCACTCGTTTGGTTTCACGTAAGTGCCGACAACGTGGCGTGGGTCGATGCCCTCAACGCCCATGGTTACGATCTCTTTCTTAAGCTTAACCTTGGTGCGGTTGAATGGTTGTTCTTCGTTGAACGACTCTTTGTAAACAACATCAGCCAAACGAGAATCTTGTTTGAACCATTTAAGAAGAGCGTCGATAGATTCGCGCTTACCTGCAACGGTGCCGTTGATACCTTCACTCGCAAGTAACAAAGTACCGCGGATTTGGTTGGCTTCTAAAACATCAGTGAGTGGCTGGCGAATT
Source organism: Vibrio sp. 10N.261.51.A3 (assembly GCF_041471965.1). Classification (NCBI taxonomy): domain Bacteria; kingdom Pseudomonadati; phylum Pseudomonadota; class Gammaproteobacteria; order Vibrionales; family Vibrionaceae; genus Vibrio; species Vibrio sp. 10N.261.51.A3. The sequence goes on along the minus strand of NZ_JBFRPK010000059.1, from coordinate 52,200 downwards.
TCTTGGTAATCATCAAGTGCTACGAATTTATACAGAGCACATACAACATATTGAGACATGGTTTTTCCTTTCTGCGAGCTGGAACGTAAATCCAGAGCGTTGCCTTTTATGATACAGACTGAGTTTAATTTACTCAGGTTTGTCCATATTGGCTTATTAAAATCCGCCGCAGTATAACCAAGCCAAGGAAGGACAAAAACCAACCAAAAGTAGGGCTATTTATCATTTCAATTTGTATGGTTTATGGACTAAGAAATGCAATGAAACCGTTTTATCTGGTTCGAATTACAACACGTATTCCCAAACCAAAAAGGCCCTGCTGTAAAAACAGCAGGGCCTTGGTATTGAATCTGTCTGACTTAATCAGCGATTACGCTTGGTTAAGTACTTCAGCTAAGCGTTTCACCGCTTCCGTCAATTCTTCTGGGTTGGCGTTGGTGAAGTTTAAGCGCAGTGCAGCTTTTGCTTCATCAGCCTTTGGATAAAATACTGGGCTTGGTACAACCGCCACACCATTAGAGAGTAGGGTTTTAGCCAGTTCAAAGGTGTCGCACTCTGGGATTTCAACCCAAATGAACATTCCGCCATCAACGGATTTTAATACGCAGTCAGCAGGCAGCTGTTTCTCTAGTTCTGAAAATAATACTTCATAACGAGACTTGTACAGGGTGCGAATGTTTTCCATGTGTACGTTGAAGTCTTCATGTTTCAGAAGACCAACAAGCAGCGCTTGCATAGGTACACTTGAGTGTAAGTCTGCGCCTTGCTTTACTTTGATCAGTGGCTCAAGGTAGCTGCGTTTACCTGTTACCGCGCCAATACGTAAACCTGGCGATGCAATTTTAGAGAATGAACGAAGAACGATAGAGTTGTCAGGGCAGAACGAAGAAACCATTGGCAGCTCAGTGCCTGTAAAGCGCAGTTCGCGGTAAGGTGCATCTTCAATGAATGCCACGTTGTATTTAATACACAGTTCAGCTACTTTTTGACGAGTTTCTGTTGCCCAGCACACACCTGTTGGGTTGTGAAAATCAGGCACGGCGTAGAACATTTTAGGTGATTGCTCTGCAAAGCACGTCTCTAGTTCATCTAGGTTTGGGCCAAATTCTGTTTGAGACACAGTCACAATGTTTGCTTGAACTAAGCCAAACACTTGCATCGCACCCAAGTAGCTTGGCGCTTCCATCACAACCACATCATTCGGATCAACATACGCTCGTGCAATTAAATCCAAACCTTGCTGAGAACCGGTACAGATCATTGCTGTGTGAGTCTCTGGCAGTTGGTAGCTTTGCGTAAGGTGATCAAGCAACGGGCCGTAACCCGCAGTAGAACCGTATTGGAAAACTTCAGGCATGTTCGCTAGGTTTTCTAGCGTTGGCTTCATTAAATCGATAGGGAATGTTTTCTCGTCCGGTAAACCACCGGCCAATGAGATGACATTTGGATCGCTTGCGGCTGCGAGGATCTCTCGAATGTATGAAGATTGAATCTGTTGTAATGACTGTGCGATTTCCATGTGTTGTGTCTCGTCGTTTTTCGTTTTTATTCTATCGCTTGATATTACACGGCAATTGTAAAAACAAGCGTGTCCGTTTATGCTCATAAACATGTCCATTTATGCTATTTGAAAAATGTCACGACAACACATATCCCGAATCAATGATGTTCTGTTCCATATTCACCAAGACATCAGCCAGCCTTTGTCGGCAAAAGCGCTCTCCGAGATTGCGGCTTATTCAGAACAACACTTCCACCGCACCTTTAAAAGCGTGGTTGGGGAGTCGCTGCATCAGTACATTCGACGTACTCGAATGGAGTATGCGGCCAATCAATTGATGTTCGATACCACGTCGTCAGTGGTAGAGATTGCCAGTAAATGTGGCTTTAGTTCGGTGTCTTCATTTAGCCGAGCATTCAAAGCGACCTTTAACATGTCGCCGGGCGAGTGGCGTAAACATGATTTACAGATAGCAGAAAAACCCTATTTGAAAGATCCCGAAGTCGCGGCGGGTTATTTGAACGTGGCGCAGCGAGTTTTACCCGAACCGAAGATCGTTGAAACACCGGAGCGCATGGCGGCTTATGTTCGACACACTGGCTATAACCGTTCCATTCGCAACGCATGGTTGATATTGAAAGCGTGGGCGAACTCCGAACAGCGTGACTTTTCAAGTCAGTTTGGTTTGCATCACTCAAACCCTGCTTGGGTTGAAATGGACCAGTGCCGTTATGTGGCGTGTATCGCGATTGATGAGCCGATTAAGTATCGCAGTGTCGTGAACCAGATGGTGATTCCGGGTGGTTTACATGCGGTATTTCGACTGAATGGCCGCTATGGTGAACTGCTACCACAGATCAGTATGGTGTTAGAAAAGTGGCTACCTACGTCAGGTTTCAAGCAGCGCTCAACGCCTGCTTATGTGCATTATCATCAGAATCATTTTCTCAACAGTGAAGAAGTGTTTGAACTCGATTTTTATCTTCCGGTGAGTTTCTACTAACCGATCTAAAGCTACCTATTTGGCTCGCTAGCGCAAATTCACTTAATCGATGGTTGTGGTGTTTTCTTGAATTAAGCTTTGCTCTTTTGTTGAGACGAATTAGCAGTGCCAATGACAACAAGCATTTCTATGTAGGTGAATTAACAGAAAAGCGCTTTGTTGATAATTTACCCCAGTAGATGATGACAACGTGCGGATTAAACGATAGCATCCCCTTCTAATTGCAAATAGTTCTTAATATCACTCGTTAGAATATGACCATTACCCACAAAGATTATCTAAAAATCGCTTTCCCTTTCATCATCTCAACGGTGACTCAGCCTCTGCTTGGCGCCGTGGATACCGCCGTGATCGGACAGCTTGGCATTGCTGAACTGATTGGTGGCGTGGCGATCGGTACCATCATTATGAACACCATGTATTGGTTGTTTGGCTTTTTCCGTGTTAGTACGACAGGGCAAAGTGCGATGGCCTTGGGTAAGGGCAATCGCTCTGAGTTAGCGGGCAGCTTGATGCGTCCATTTGTGCTATCTGGTTTGGTGGGTTTGCTCTTCATTTTGATACAGCCGCTCATCTGGCAAGGTGCGATGTGGGTGATAGAACCTGAAGCGAACGTGGCTGAGCACGCGCGCATCTACTTCAGTATTTTGATTTATGGCGCGCCTTTTGTGCTGCTCAACTACACCATTATCGGTTGGTTGATGGGGCAAGCGAAAGCTAAAGAAGTCTTATACACACAAGTGTTTGGTAACGTGTTGAATATTGTCTTGGATGCGGTGTTCGTACTTTATTTCGACTTGGGTGTGGCTGGTGTCGCTTACGCAAGCTTGATTGCACAAATCACTACTTTTGCGATTGGTATGATGCTGGTGATGAAGACGAGCAACATCTCGATCTCTGAGTTCCTGCAAGGCTCGAAGATGACCAAGAAAGACCTTTCGACAATCATTTCATCAAATACTGACCTACTGTTACGCACGATTTGTATCTTAGTATTCTTTAACATGATGGCGCGCACAGGCTCAAAGTTGGGTACCGATGTTCTGGCTGCTAACGCAATCTTGATGCAAGTAACCTTTATTGTGAGTTACATGTTTGATGGTATTGCCAATGCATCGAGTGTGTTCGCGGGCAAAGCGGTAGGACAGAAGAATCCTTCAATGTTGGACTGTGTGTTAAGGCTCAATTTCCAATGGACAGCCAGTTTTATTGCTGCGTTAACGTTATTGACCTTGGCATTTAAAGACAACATTGTTTTCTTGTTTACCGATATCCCAACGCTTGTTGCGCTATACCAAGAGATGGCACCGTGGTTGATTGTGTTCCCGCTGGTGGCTGGCTTTGGTTTAACGGTTTACGGCATCTTTACTGGAACAGGAACTACACGTCCGGTTCGAGACTCTAGCATCGCTACCTTGGCGGTATTCTTGGCTGTACAGGCGTTTTCGGTCGATTTGTGGGGCAATCATGGTCTGTGGTTGGCGTTTACTTTGTTCTATCTTGGGCGTATTGCATTCTTGTATCCGTTCATCGCTCAAGTTAAGCGGAAATGCCTTCCAATGACATAAGTAATAACAGCTACCACAAAGCTGAGGTCATATAGAATCATTACGAAAGCGCCTGACTGTTTCTTGTAGTTAGGCGTTTTTTTGTTTCTAACGGATTGTGACCATAGATGGTTTCACAGGCAAATTTTTTGCGATCTGGCTCAATGTCCGCTTTTCATCATACAGGCTTAATGATAGAGTTGTTATGTTATAACATCTACTTATGAGTACCTGCGTGAACGCCCCACTTTTGTCTGTTGACCGATTAACGATCGAAACCTCTTCGAGAACACTTTTCCAAGATATCCACTTCGATGTGTATCGAGGTGAGCTGTTGGCGATCATGGGTCCATCTGGCATTGGTAAGTCGATGCTTTCACGTGCGATTGCGGGTTTTCTGCCAGAAACGGTCGAGGTTAAAGGTCATATTTCTCTGTCTGGTGAAGCGGTATGTGGTTTGCCTATGCTGCAAAGAACCGCAGCACAACGACCTGCGGTTATCTTCCAAGATGCCCTTCAAGCCTTAAACCCTCTGGTTTCAATCGAAGGTCAACTTAGTTTGGCATTGACGGGGACTCGCACTAAGCCTAAATCACAAGACAAAATTAAACTCATCGAATTGCTAGTACAACTTGGTTTCCCTAATCCTGAAACTATCTTGCCGTTATACCCGAGCCAAATTTCTGGAGGGCAACGCCAACGAGTGTGTATTGCGATTGGCTTGTTGAGTAACGCCGACCTCATCATTGCAGATGAGCCAACCAGTGCGTTAGATCCGGTGACAGAGCAAGAGATACTCAAGCTGATTCGCGACAATGTTAAGCAGCGACAAATCGGTGGCCTGCTTATCACCCACGATCTGCACAGCGCGCTTGCGTGTGACAAGTTATTGGTGATCGATGATGGTGGTGTGGTGGCTTATGGCGCACCAAAACACGCGCTTGAATCAAGTTCTCACGCTTTCTGCTGTTCATTGAGAGACCTCATCGCATGAGCTCGACCTTATCATTAAATTCAGAAGTTTCGCCGTTAATGCCTGTGATTGATTTAGAAACACAAACTCCGATCGAGATTAAGTTCGAGAATGTTGGAGTGCATTACTACTCAATACCAAGTTGGTTAGGTGGCAAGGCGTTCAAAGCGCTGCAAAACATCGACCTCAATGTTGAAGACAAAAGCTTAGCCATTGTTGGGCGTTCTGGTGCCGGTAAATCTACGCTGATTGAACTGCTGTTTGGCCTTAAAGAGCCGAAGGTGGGGCGAATCAGCTTGTTTGGTCATTCGCTGCCAATTCGTAATAGCAAAGTACAAGCCGCGGTGTGCCGCTTGATTCAATTGGTGCCTCAAGAACCCCACACCAGCCTCAATCCTTACTATACCGTTCGACAGATCTTAGCCGAGCCGCTAAGCAACCTAGATGTTTCTGGTAATCATGAAAGCATCATTGAAGAGAGTCTATCGGACGTTGGCTTGCCAGCCACTTTGTTATCACTGAAATCTAATCAGCTCTCTACAGGCCAAGCTCAACGTGTGGCCATTGCTCGGGCGCTTGTCGTTAGACCCGCAGTTTTAGTCGCCGATGAGCCAACCAGCAGCCTTGATCCGGTGAATCGTCAAAGGTTATTGGACTTATTGAGTTCATTGAAAAAGAAGCGCGATATGCGCCTTATTTTGGTGACACACGACCTAGGCGCAGCAAAAGCGCTTTGTGAAGAAGTTCTGGTTCTTGACCATGGCGAAATGGTGGAGTTTGGACCGACCGAACAAGTGATGGGTACTCCTGCTCATCCTGCGACTCAGTTGCTGATCGAATCTCAGCCACTGTCGAAATCTACTTGTTAACACAACCTTATTTATTACGAAATACAGCTTACAGAGAAAAATAACTATGCGTTTTAATTCAATCAAACTGGCTTGCGCGCTTGCGTTGGCTCTGCCTTTGACGGGCTGTTTTGACTCTCAACCAGAGTCGAGCGATGCCGCCGTCAAATCTGAAATCCGAGTTGCGATGATGCAACCGCCAAGAACGGGCTTGTCACCACTTTCTGATGACGCTTTTAAGTTATCTCGTTGGAGCACGGCTGAAACACTAGTTAACTTGAGTCCTACTTCGGTAGCACAGCCGATGCTGGCAACGGACTGGAAACAGGTTGATCCATTGACTTGGCAATTTACGGTTCGCAAAGGCGTTAAATTCCACGATGGTTCGACGTTAACGGCAAACTCTGTGGTGAACTCTCTACAAAAAGCGCTTGAAGCTGCGCCTAAGCCGCGCATTCTAGATGGTGTAGACCTAGAAGTGAAAGCGATGGACAACTACCGCGTAGAGATCAAAACCAGCTTTGATGACCCTCTTCTACCAAGTCGTTTATCAAGCCCTCAATTAGCGATTCTTGCAGCAAGTGCGTACCAAGAAGATGGCCGTGTGATCCCAACGGGCGCGGGTACTGGTCCATTTGAATTGACTGAAATTAACGGTACAACAAGCGCGAAACTGAAACGTTTTGATGGCTACTGGGGTCAAAAAGCACAGGTTGAATCTGTGATTGCAGAATACGTTCCGAACGGTTTTGCGCGCGCAGCGGCTCTAAGAACCGGTACGGCAGATATCGTAGAAGCGGTACCTGTTTCACAAATCGCGACCATTGATCCTGATCTGCTTTACGAAGTAGCGATGCCTCGTACTAATACGCTTTACCTGAACAACAAGTCAGGCGTGTTCAGCGATATTAATTTGCGTAAAGTCGCGGCTGCTGCGGTAGACAGAGAACAGATCGTTAGCACTGTTTATGAAAACCACGCGGATATCGCACAAGGTTTATTAGGCCCTGCACTTGCTTGGGCTGAACCGATTCGACCTGAAGGTCAGGCAATCGACAAGACTCTAAAAGCGAACGGCGAAAGTATCGTTATCGGTACCTTTACTGATCGTGCTGAGCTTCCAGAAGTGGCAGCGCTGCTTAAACAGCAACTTGAAGCGGCTGGTTTCAAAGTTGAGCTGGATATCCGTGAATACGCTCAGATAGAAAACGATGCGCTATCAGGAAAGTTTGATGCGTTTATCCTTTCTCGCGCAACGGTTCTAGATTCGGGGGACCCAGTGGCTTACATGATGAGTGACTTTGGCTGTAAGGGTTCATTCAACCTTGGTCAATTCTGTTCTCAAGAGGTAGATAAAGCACTGGCTCACGCTGACCTACAACCGCTAGGTGCACAGCGCCAGCAAGCGATCATCGAAGCTGAGCAAAAAATCTTGAACGACTTTGCTGCGATTCCACTGCTTCACGAGCGTGTGATTCAAGGTGAAAGCAAGCGCGTAAGCAATGTGGTTCGTGACCCAAGTGAGCGCCGTTTAGTTGACCAAACTACACAGATCAAACAAGTGAAACAGGCTAACTAAATAGATGCTATCTGCTGAGACTTTGCGTCGAACCTTATTTCTCTTGACGCCTTGGTTATCAAGAATCGCCTCACTGATTGTGGTGGTGATTCTTGTTGGCTTGATGCCTGATATTGCGGGTATCGACCCAAGCCAATCTATTTTACGAGCTAGGGCGGGGCAACAACATTTGCTTACGCCTGAAGCTTTAGCTGCGGTGAGAGCTGATCTTCAGCTTGACCGTTCGGCAAGTGAGCGCTTGATTGACTGGATAGGAAGTGCCTTTTCTGGTGATCTAGGTAAATCTTGGATTGATGCATCTTCGGTTGCATTAGGCATTCAAAAAACAGCGTCTACATCTCTGTTTTTGATGTCTAGCGCATTGGTGATGACTTTCGTACTGTGCGGTGCAGGCTTACTTGCTACCTTGCGCAGTTGGAAGAAGGGCAAACTAGGGAAGAGTTATAGCAGTTTAAGCACCGTATTAATATCGTTGCCAGAGTACGTGGTGGCCTCGGTATTAATACTGGTGTTCTCAATCTGGTTAGGTTGGCTACCTCCGTATGGTTGGCAAGGCTGGCAAGATATCTGGCTACCGAGTTTAGCGCTCGCACTGCCTGCTAGCGGCCTGTTTAGTCGCCTACTCAGAGACAGTTTACAACGCGTTTTAAATGAACCTTGGGTGATCACTTGGCTCAGTGCCAACGTTCACTCCAATCAAATTATTCGCTTTGCGCTGAAAAGAGCGTTGAGCAGCCTGATCCCACAAATCGCGATGATCGTGATCGGTTTAACGGGTGGCGCGGTCGCGGTTGAGCTTATTTTCTCGATCCCCGGTATCGGTCGCATGATCTTAGGCGCAGCCAAGGCGCAAGATTTACCAATGTTGCAAGGCGGCCTGTTGGTATTGCTGCTGTTTTCAATTGCCGTGAGTAGCATGAGCTTGTTTGTGCAGCAGTTGATTCTGGGTCACAGCCTGAAAAGCGGTAAGCTTATTAGTAGCCACTCTTCGTTTCGCTTTACGCAAAGCCGCACCAAGCGTGCTGTTGCCTTTTCAATATTCTCATTCCTAATTGCTATTGTGGTTTGGGCGGCATTTCGTGACCCATACACCAGTCAGTTTACTCGCCTAGCAGACCCTAGTTGGCAAGCGCCTTCAGGTGCGGATGGCATTGGTCGAGACTTGTTGGCGAGAATCGGCTCGGGTATGGTCTCGACCTTCCAAGCGGGTATCTTGGCAACGTTTTTGAGTTTGGTGATGGGCATCATCATGGGCTTCAATACCCGCTTTAGCCAAGGCCTTATCGAGATCACTAAGGGTATCCCTTACATCATTGCAGGTCTGTTGGTTGCGGGCTTAACGGGGATGAATCCGAACAGTGCATTAATCGCGATTGTATTGGTATCTTGGGCGCCATTAGCGGCGCACTGCTCAAGCTTAATCGTGGAAGCAAAGGCTCAGCCTTATACTCATCTCGCGCCGTTGTGGGGTACTAGCAAGCTTAGAATATTCCGCTTCTATCTGATTCCTTATGTGATGCCGCCATTGCTAAGACACGCGTTGTTGAGGTTACCAGTGATTACATTGAGCCTGACCTCGCTTAGCTTCATCGGCTTGGGAGCGAAGCCGCCTGCACCTGAATGGGGTTTGATGATTGCTGAGAACTTGCCCTACATTGAACGAGCGCCAATCGCTGTCATGGGACCAATTGTTGGTCTGATTCTGTTAGGTTCTGCAATTAACATGATGTTTGATGATTAACCAAAAGAGTCGGTTGCTGAGGTTTCTAAATTGGCGATTCGATTGGGTATTCGATTTAGCATTTATGTTGTAACCTTGAGCTTGTTTTTGGGAATTGGCTTTTGGCTCGGTTATCGATCGGCTTTCGGCTTAGTTAAGTGTTCAGCGTTAAGGATTCAACATGTATCTCGTTTTGTATTGCCACAATATTGGTATGACCGATTTTTCATTCTTTGAAACAGAAGATTTTGACAAAGAAGAGGGCTATATCGTGCGAGGAAAATGGCCGAATGAGAAAGCGTTCCGTGATTACTTAACCAAAGAGTTTGGTGACATGAGCGAGTTCCAAGTGATCGACTTAATCGCCAAAGGTGCAGAAGCAGAACATTACTCCCCAGAAGAGTTGATGCGCCTAGCTCAGTAGCCGTTAGCTCAGCAATATCTAGCTCGGTAATACGTTTTAAATCGAATAAAGAAATGGCAGCCTGATTGGGCTGCCATTTTCGTTTTAAGTTAGAGCAAATTGCTTTGTACTAAGAGTGAAGCTACTGCGCCACTTCGTCCACCAAGTACAAGATTGACTGATACGGAATGCCACTGTGATGTGACAAACCGATCTCACAGGTTCGGCTGTTGCTGAATCCACGAGTGCAGTTGCTTGGTACTTGCTCTTTGAGTGGGTGTACCGCCGCCTCATTCAGCTCCGGTGTGGTAAAACCTTTATCACCCGCCCAACCACAACATTGAATATGCTCAGGAACGATGACTTCTTCGGTACAGGCTTTAGCAAGGCTCAACATCGCGCCTTCCAAACCCATTCGACGAGAGCTACAAGTCACATGCAGCATCACGGTTTCTTGCAGCGGCTCAAGTGTCAGGTGCTCAAGGAGGTATTGATTCACAAACCCTGTCGGCTCTAATACCTCTAACGGTTTGGTGAACTGTTCAATACTGCGTTTAGCACATGGGCTGGTGTCCATTAATACTGGGTATTCACCCTGACGACTGGCCTGCCACAACACTTCTTCGAGCTGTTGCGCTTTAGATTGGGCTAAATCGGTCATCCCTTTGCTGTCGTAAGGCATGCCACAACATTGGTCGTCTAGCTTCTTCGGAAGAATTACCTCAAATCCGGCTTTATTAAGTAAAGACATGGTCACTTCAGTTAGAGGACGTTGGTCGCCCGCATCACTCTGTTGTCCCATGGTGCGACTCGCACACGAAGGCAGGTAAACCACCTTCTTATGATTGCTTGAGTTTTCTGCCGTCACTGGTGATGAGGTTAGCGAATGACTGTTGGATTGCGGCATCTCCGGCATCCAAACCGGTGTCGCGCCTTTAGTCATTGAGCGCAGGGCGTTGGTTAGCTTGCCGACGGTATTTGCGCCTAATACTTTACTCGCCACTTGGTTGGTTTTGAGGCCGGCCTTGGTAAGTTTAGTGGTGGTCGAGAAATGATCCGCTGTCCACTTAGCGATTGGCGTAAATTTCTCGTACTTGGCAATACGAAGCTTCTTAATTAAATCACCGGTGTTGATTCCCACTGGGCAACGCTCGGCACACAGGCCGGTTGCGGCGCAGGTATCAATACCTTGATATTCGAAGGTTTTTTCTAGTTCGCTTGCTTCTATTTCTTCACCCGCAGCACGGCGGCGTTGTAACTCGCGATACAGCACGATACGTTGGCGTGGCGATAGGGTTAAGGTACGAGACGGACAAACAGGCTCACAGAAGCCACATTCAATACAGCGGTCGACAAGGTCGTCAGCAGCAGGCATTGGCTTCAAATTGGTGATGTGTGAATTCGGGTTGTCGTTAATAATAACGCCGGGGTTGAGCAGTCTTTCTGGATCAAACAAGGCTTTGATTTGTTGCATCAAGGCGTAGCCATCTTTACCCCATTCTAGCTCCACATAAGGCGCCATATTACGGCCAGTGCCATGCTCTGCTTTCAGTGAACCTTGGTATTTCACCGCGACCAGTTCGGCAACGTCATCCATGAAACCGCCGTAGCGATCGATTTCTGTTTGGCTGTCGAAACCTTGAGTAAACACAAAGTGCAGATTGCCTTCGAGGGCGTGACCAAAAATAATTGCTTCGCTGTAATCGTATTTGTCGAACAGCTCTTGCAGCTCTCGAATGCCGTTAGCGAGGTTTTCGACAGGGAAAGCCACGTCTTCGATGATAACGGTAGTGCCAACTTCACGCACTGCGCCAACCGCAGGGAACATACCTTTACGGATGCCCCATAGGGTTGCGACTGTCTTTGGATCGGAAGTGAAAGGCACCGATTCAACAATCGTGTATTCAGTCAATGCGTCCAAAATTGATTTACATTGTAAATCTAAGTCCGGCTGGGAGCTGGCGTGTGATTCAACCAAAATCGCTGCGGCTTCTAAATCCAAGTTCGGCATGAATGCAGGCATACCTGGCTTATCAGCCACTGAACGTAGCGCTCTGCCGTCCATCAATTCAACGGCAGCAACTGGCGCTTTTGATAGCGTAGTCACGGCTTTACTGGCTTGTTCGATGTCGGCAAACACCAACAGAGCCGAGGCTTTGTTTGGGTGTTCGATAACCGTGTTGTAGGTAATCTCAGCAATGAAACCTAGTGTGCCTTCTGAGCCAATCATCAGGTGTTTGATGATCTCAATTGGGTCGTGGTAATCAACCAAAGCATTCAGAGCGTAACCAGTGGTGTTTTTGAGGCGGTATTTGTGGCGGATTCTGTCTGCAAGTTCTTGGTTTGACGCTGTCTGTTGATGTAATTCAACAATGCCTTCAAACAGTTCTTTGTGCGATTGCTTGAATGCCTCAACACTTGCGTTGTCAGCCGTATCAAGCAGGGAGCCATCACTCAATACGATTTTCATGCTCTCAACGGTGCGATAAGAGTTTTGCGCAGTACCACAACACATGCCACTGGCGTTATTCGCTGCAATACCACCGATTTTACAGGTATTGATAGAGGCTGGATCTGGGCCGATTTTACGTTGAAACGGAGCAAGGTATTTATTAGCATCTGCGCCAATTACACCCGGTTGAAGGATGATCTGATTGCCATTATCTACGATTTCGTGGCCACGCCAGTCATCGGTCAGTGTGATGAGTACCGAGTCTGAAACGGCTTGCCCTGAAAGGCTGGTGCCCGCGGCGCGAAAGGTAAAATGAATACCGAGTTCGCGACAGCTTTGAATGGTGAATATGACTTCGTCTAAGTTTTTTAGCCTTAGGACCATTTTCGGCACCAAGCGATAAAAACTCGCATCGGTGCCGTAAGCCAATCGCTTTGCCTCTTGAGTGACAATGCGTTCTGTTCCTATTTTTTGAGCCAGTATAGCTTCTAGCTGCTGATAAGCTTGTGCGTCTATTACTCGCTCATGGGATGTGGTTGTCTCCATCTTTGCTTCCTTGTGCTTCTTATTTGGCACTGGTTAGGGCGTGTTGACCTTTCGCGGTTAAATTTTGTTCGAGATAAAAGCGTTTTAATCGCGGCGAGGGGGAAGTAGCCTAGTCACTCTAAGCAAATCCCCCTCAACAAAGAGTAAAACGCTTTTTGCGGGGGCGCCCAGCTCGAACCCTTCGGGCAGCGTTTGCTGGCTATTTCTACTACGTTATCGGCTTCTCATGTAGGCTAGCTACACATCGACGCCTCTGTCTTGTATAAATACCCAGCAACTCGCTGCAAAAATCAGCTCGAAAGATCAACACGCCCTAGCTTTTTATTTTATTTTCCAGTGCTTAAACGGTGTCACAACGGCAGTGGAATTGCTGTGACACCGATTGAACTTCAGTCTAAGTAGACCAAAGCATTAGTCCGAATCCGAACCTAAGTCGTTGAGGTTTAATCTAGCCCCACCAGAGAGTCACGAGTTAAGTCTTTGATTGTCTTGGCGCCAGTTAGAGTCATCGCAACGCGCATCTCTTTGTCATATAGGTCGAGTAGGTTCTCAACACCTGCTTGTCCTTGCGCTGCTAACGCGTAGACGAAAGAGCGACCAAGCAAGGTGCAGTCTGCGCCCATCGCCATCATGCGAACTACATCTAAGCCAGTACGAATGCCAGAGTCGACCAGAATCTTGGTGTCGCCTTTTACCGCGTCTGCAATCGCAGGCAGTGCTTTAGCACTTGATAGAACACCATCAAGCTGACGACCACCGTGGTTTGAAACTACGATACCGTCTGCGCCAAATCTCACGGCGTCTTTTGCATCTTCTTCATCAAGAATGCCTTTGATGACCATCGGGCCGTCCCAGAAGTCACGGATCCACTCTAGGTCTTTCCATGAAATCGACGGGTCGAAGTTGTCACCCAACCAACCGATGTAGTCTTCCAGTTTGGTTGGAGAACCGCGGTAAGTAGAGATATTGCCAAGATCGTGTGGCTTGCCTAGTAGGCCAACATCAACAGCCCAACTAGGATGACGCATAGATTGAAATACACGACGAATTGCTGCATTTGGACCGCTCATTCCTGAGTGCATGTCACGGTAACGAGCGCCGGGTACTGGCATATCCACCGTGAATACTAGTGTCGTCACGCCTGCCGCTTTGGCACGTTCCAATACGTTCTTCATGAAGCCACGATCTTTTAGTACGTAAAGTTGGAACCACATTGGGCGCTCAATCTTAGGTGCGACTTCTTCAATCGGGCATACCGATACGGTCGACATCGTAAAAGGGATGCCTTTATTGTCTGCGGCTTTAGCTGCTTGTACTTCGCCACGTCGTGCGTACATGCCTGTTAGACCTACGGGTGCTAAGGCAATCGGCATCGCTAGCTTTTCGCCAAACAGCTCAGTTTCCAAATTCAGATCTGACATGTCATTGAGGACACGCTGCTTGAGCGCGATCTCTGCAAGATCGGCCGTGTTGCGGCGTAGGGTATGTTCTCCGTAAGAACCGCCGTCAATGTAGTGAAAAAGAAACGGTGGTAATTTCGCTTTTGCTGCGGCGCGGTAATCAGTCGATGCGGATATGATCATAATTTCAGTCCTAAATTCTTGGGATGTTGCCCTTCTATGAGAGCTTGGCTTGGGCTGCTTTAATTCTTGAAAAGTAAGTGTTTGTTCTTTCTTAAACGGTGAAACAAGTAATCTTTGAAGCAGTTAATCTATGAAGCAAATAACCAGTGAAGCAATAAAATGGCGTTAATACCCGAGGGTGTTGATGTGTTTTAGTATCCATTCCGAAACTCATCAACTGTCTTATTAGACGGTGTTGCAGTCGGGGAATTGAGTATTAACGCCAAGTGCTTTTGTAACGACTTATGGTTTACATAAGTGCGTCTGTCATTTTGAAGCCGTAGATAACCACTAGGCCGATGATTCCTGTCATCACCAAGTAGTAGAACGTTGGGATGATAGTCTTACGTAGTGTTGCGCCTTCGCGTCCTAATAAGCCTACGGTCGCCGATGCCGCTACCACGTTGTGAATCGCAATCATGTTACCTGCTGCAGCACCAACGGCTTGCAGAGCAACAACCACAGCACTAGAGATAGACAGAGTTTGTGCTACTTCGAATTGGAACTGGCTGAACATCATGTTTGAAACGGTGTTCGAACCTGCAATGAAGGCACCTAACGCACCAACCGTGGCACTTAACGCTGGGAATGCGCTGCCGACTAAGTCAGCTGCAAAATTGGCCGTTGTTACTGGCATACTTGCTAAATCAGCGCCGTTCACGCCAGAGTTAATGAAGATACGAACCATTGGGATGGTGAACACCAACACAAAGCCTGCGCCAATCAGAGTCTTGCTCGATTCACCGAAGGCTTTAGCCAGTGGTGTTGCGCTGCGTGATTGCATTAGAACAGCAACCAGTGCGACGAAGACCAAGATACCGCCAGGTAGATACAGAGGTTGAATCGCTGTGCTTACGCCTGTCTCGCCAAGGATGTTGCTGAAAGAAAGGCTAACGCTCTTAAGCAGGCCTTTGAACTCAGGGCTAACACGGCTAGCAACTAGAGTGACAGCGAGCAGCACGTAAGGTGCCCATGCCATCGCCATGCTCATTTTTTTATGGTTTTGGTTGTTGTCATCAAGGTCGATTTTCAAAGAGCCTAGCCATTCTGCTGGCCACTTGTCTTCGCTTTCGAAATCCCATTTTGATTTAGGTACTAGGAAGCCACGTTTTGCTGCTGTTACAACAATAGCAAGGCCAACCAAACCACCAATCAGTGATGGGAACTCAGCACCGAGGAAAACACCCGTTAGTGCGTAAGGAATGGTGAAAGCGGCACCTGCGAACAGTGCGAATGGCAGGATATCAAGACCTTCAGTCCAGCTTTTGTTCTTACCGAAGAAGCGAGTCAGCATCATCGCCATCAATACAGGAATCATCACACCAACGCAGGCATGGATGATTGCAACACTCGATGTGATCTGTTGTAGGTAAGCATCCCATGTTGAACCATTGGCAATCAGGCTTTCACCGATGTTGTGCGTATCCAAACCTTTGTTTACGCCAACAATGATAGGTGTACCCACCGCGCCGAACGATACCGGCGTAGATTGAATCATCATGCCCATCAGTACCGCAGCTAATGCTGGGAAGCCGATTGCAACGAGTAAGGGAGCAGCGATTGCAGCGGGTGTGCCGAAGCCAGATGCCCCTTCAATGAATGAACCAAAACACCAAGCAATGATGATCGCTTGCACACGACGGTCTGCTGATATGTCAGTAAATCCGTTGCGGATGGTGGTGATAGCTCCGGTGTGTTTCAAAGTGTTTAATAAGAAGATGGCGCCAAACACAATCCAGAGAACCGACACGGTAATGCCGAAGCCTTGGAATACTGAAGCCAGCACGCGAGTGCTAGACATATCCCATGCGAATAGGGCGATAGCAACGGTTAATGCAAATGCTACGGGCATCGCTTTTTTTGCAGGCCAGTTAAGGCCAACCAGCAGAATCGCTGCAACAACTATTGGCGAAAAGGCCAATAAAGCTAGTAGAGTTTCACTCATGGGTACTTCCTCGTACTTGTTTTCAAACGTTCATGTTTGAAGTGAATAACACGTCATTAGTTTTGTAGGTGTAATCTGAATCTCATGGATTCAATTGTTGTAATTAGAGTCGCTTTATTTGTAACCGATGTGATTGCAAAAGCTGTTTTTGTAATTGTTTTGTTAATTTGGCGTGAATTTACCCCTTTATTTTTTATTGATATAGGGAAATAATGAAAATAATTAATTCCAAAATTGGCATAATCAAATGCGAGCAGACGATTTGATCCTGTTTTCACAGGTAGTAGAGCTGGGTAGTTTTAGTAAGGTGGCGGAACAAAATAACCTTACAAATTCGGTAGTTAGTAAGAGAATTGCGCGTTTGGAAGAAGAGATTGGCGTGCAGCTATTATATCGAACCACGCGTAAATTGACCCTGACCGAAGCGGGCAAGGCAATGTTACACGGAGCCAAAAATGTGAAGCAGGCGGCTCAAGAGGCTATGGACGCAGTTTCAGGCTTTGGTGAAAATGTTAGTGGTCATATCAAAATGTCAGTGCCTACTATCTCCGGAGATTTGATTCTCGCAGACGCTGTTGCCGAGTTTTGTAATATGCACCCAGGTTTAACGGTCGATATGTCTCTTAACAATCGATTTGTTGATTTGGTTGAGGATGGTCTCGACTTGGTCATTCGAACCGGTTACTTGGAAGACTCCAGCTTAATTGCCCGTCATATATTGGATTCACAATGGGTGGTATGTGCCTCGCCGTCTTATATCGCTAAGAACGGTAAGCCGATGCAGCCCAAGGATTTGGTTGAGCACAATTGCTTGCAATACGCTTATCAAACGACAGGTGCCAGTGAATGGCAGTTTTTACACAGTAAGGATGGCTGTACCGACAACGACAAATACATCGTGCGCGTTTCTGGCTCTTTCTCTACCGATAACGCGACGGCATTAAGAAAAGCCGCTTTGGGCGGTCATGGTGTTGCGTACGTGCCACGTTGTCTGGTGTATCACGATATTCGTAACGGCCAGCTAGTGGACATTTTCCCTGACTTAGTCGGTAAAAAGCTGGGTATTTATGCGGTGTACCCGTTCACTCGTCAGCCGCCCAACAAAATTAAGTTATTGATTGAACACATCAGAACGCGTTATCTGACGATTTCACATTATTTTTAATAAGGATCACGATGAGCTATTTAAAAGAGTATCAATATCCAATCACCAATAAACAGATCGTCAGCGATGACTATTTTGGTCAAATAATCGAAGACCCATATCGCTGGTTAGAAGACGACAGAAGTGACGAAACCGCGCAGTGGGTAGCGAGCCAGAATGAAGTCACGTTTGATTACCTTGCTCAAATCCCGTATCGCGCAGACCTGCGAGAGCGATTAGCGAAAGCGCAAGACTACAAAAAGAGCTCACAGCCGTTTGTGCGAGGTGATTACACCTATTTCTATAAGAATGATGGACTGCAGAATCACAGTATTCTTTATCGTCAGAAAGAAGGGCTGCAGGTTGAAGTGTTCCTAGATCCGAATACCTTCTCGGAAGATGGCACCACATCATTAGGTTCGGTGTCGTTTTCGAAAGATTACAGCTTAGTGGCGTACAGCATTTCTGAAGGTGGTAGCGATTGGCGTAAGATTTTTGTTATTGATACCGAGACTAAGCAGCAGCTTGAAGTCGAAATCACAGACGCTAAATTTACCGGCATTGCTTGGTTAGGTAACCGTGGCTTTTATTACTCTAGCTACGACAAACCAGACGGCAGCCAGCTTTCTGCACGTACCGAACAGCACAAACTTTACTTCCATGAGTTGGGTACAGAGCAAGCTAGCGACAAGGTGATTTTTGGTGAGAACAACACCGAGCAGCACCGCTATGTATCAGGCTATACCACCGAAGATGACCGTTACTTGATTATTCTAGGGCGAGAGTCGACATCGGGTAACAGACTGTTCTATATCGATTTAAACTCACCAGAACAATCGCTGAATACGCTGATTGATCATGTGGATAGCGACACTTATCTCATCGATAACCAAGATGAGACCTTCATTCTATACACCAATCTTGATGCGCCTAATGGCAAGGTGGTGAGCTTTGATACTCGCGATGGGAAATGGCTAGAAATCATCCCTGAAAAGCCACAGCCATTGGATATCAGTACGGGCGGTGGCTACTTGTTTGCCCACTACATGGTGGATGTGGTGTCTAAGATTGAGCAGTTGGATTACCAAGGCAATCTGGTTCGTGAAATCCACTTACCAGGTCTCGGAACGGCCAGTGGCTTGGGTGGTAAAAAAGAGCAATCTCAGCTTTATTACACCTTTACCAACTATGTTACGCCGCCAACGATTTTCTCTTTTGATGTTGAATCTGGAAGCTCTGAAATCTACCAACGCTCTGAGTCTCCGTTTGAGTCGGATCAGTTTGAGTCTAAACAAGTCTTCTATACCTCGAAGGATGGCACCAAGGTTCCGATGCTTATCTCTTATAAGAAGGGATTAGTGTTAGATGGCAATAATCCAACCATGTTGTACGCCTATGGTGGCTTTAACGTTAGCCTAACGCCTTCTTTCTCGGGCACGGTTGGCAGTTGGCTAGAACTGGGTGGCGTATATGCGGTGCCAAACCTGCGTGGCGGTGGTGAGTATGGTAAGGCGTGGCACAAAGCGGGAACTCAGCAGAAAAAGCAGAATGTCTTTGACGACTTCATTGCTGCTGCCGAGTTCTTAATTGAAGAAAACTATACCAGTAGCGATAAGTTGGCGATTCGCGGCGGTTCTAACGGAGGCTTGCTGGTAGGCGCTTGTATGACTCAAAGGCCAGAGCTGTTCCAAGTGGCTCTGCCTGCGGTTGGGGTGCTAGACATGCTGCGTTACCACACCTTCACGTCTGGCGAAGGTTGGGCGTACGACTATGGTACATCCGCGCAAAATAAAGAGATGTTCGAATACCTGCTTGGTTATTCTCCGGTTCATAATGTGGTGCGTGGTACGGATTATCCAGCAACATTGGTTACCACCGCTGATCACGATGACCGTGTGGTACCGGCTCACTCTTATAAGTTCATCTCAGAGCTGCAAGATAAGCATGAAGGTGGTGCGCCCGTGATGATTCGTATCGATGTTAATGCGGGCCATGGTGCTGGAATGCCGCTGAGTAAAGCGATCGACCTCACGGCTGATATCTACGCATTTACCCTGTTCAATATGGGAATAGAGTCCCTAGATTCAATCTAGAAAATACTTAATTTTAGATAACTGGGTATTTGACTCAATCCAAAAAGCCTCAAAATCTTCCTTAGATTTTGAGGCTTTTCATATATATGAAAATCGATCAAATTCACATCCAATTCTCTTTGTTTTTCTACACCCTTTTCCGTGATAGCCGCCACCATTACTGATGAAATGAAAGCGATTTCAAGCTGAAATATCACGCATGTTTGTTCATAAGTTATTGTTCTAAATGCAGTAGTTTTCCCCGTGAATTTTCTAAAAGTTTCATGACATTTAAGCTGATTTATCAGTGTGAACAGCGACCAACTTTTCAACTCTTTCATTGCTTAATATTTCCCTGTTCGATGAAAACTCAAAAAAATAATAGGGAATTACAATGCAAAAATTTAAGCTTTTGCCAATAACGGTCGCAGTGGCGGCTTCGCTTGCTTCACTCTCTTCTTTTGCTGCAGAAACGGATCTTGCTGCTCTAGAACAACGAATCTTAGAGTTAGAATCTCAAGTTGGGGATATCAAATATGTTGATGACCAACAACAAGCGGTTCTAACGGCTGAAACAAATGTGCCAGATGGCATTGTCTTCTCTGGTTACGCTCGTTACGGCGCTCACTACAAGAGCGGTGATGAACGTTACGTAGACATCGGTACAACAGGTCGTTCTGTCGGCCGTTTAGGTAACGAAGCTAATGGTGGTGAGGTTCAGTTAGCTAAGCTTTTCGAAGCTGACAATGGCGCTATCTGGGACATCGTATTCATGGCTGACCACTGGGAAGCTGACGCTTGGGCTGACGACGGCGGCTTGAGCATGAAAAAAATGTACGCTGGTGTAACCAATGTATTTGAAAGCCAACCAGAACTTTACATGTGGGCTGGTCGCGACTTCCATCAACGTCCGCAACAAGGTTTGAACGATTACTTCTGGATGACACACGATGGTCAAGGCGCTGGTTTTAACAATTTAGATTTCGGCGGCGCGAAGCTGGATATGGGCTTTGTAGGCCAAGTGAAAGGCGGCCTCGTAAATGACAATGGTCGATACGCAATTACTTCTAAACTTCACTCAATTAACGCGGGTATCGGTCAACTAGATCTCTATGCAAACTATGGTTTTGCTTCAGATGAAGCAGACTCAGACGTAGCGGGTGATCCAAAAGTCAGTGATGAAACGGCATACCTAGTAGGTGCAACATTAGGTTTGGGTGAGTCTAACAAGTTGGTTGTTAAGTACGGTGACGGTGCAGATTCATCGGTATATGACCTTAAAGGTGATTACCAGACTTTGTATGCAAGTGTTGAGGGTAGCTACGCGGCATCTGAACAGTTCATCATCGATTACTTAGTGTCGTACAAAGACAATTCTGGCTCAGACTTAGATCGTGAGAATACTGAATACGCGGGTATCGTTCGTCCACAGTACCAATGGGATGATGTTCATTCTACTTGGTTAGAAGCGGGCTACGGCATGGTCGATTACGATGACGACGGTGAAGAGAACGCGTGGAAAGTAACTCTGTCTCAAAACGTTTCTCTAGGTGGCTTACCTTGGAGCCGTCCAATGCTTCGCTTCTACACAACCGTGGGTGATGTAGAAACGAAAGGCAACACAGTGAAGACAACCAATGTTGATACATTGTCGTTTGGTGCAATGTTTGAAGCTTGGTGGTAATCAACAGATAGAAAGAGCAACGCTTTGAATTAGGCATATTTTCAAAGCGTTCATGTTGAAATAGCCATACGTTACAAATAGTAAGTACATACTGTCCATTTTAGCCCTAAAGGCAGATTGATTAGGGCACGTTAAATAACTCCATTCTTGGGCACATTTTATGTGCCCTTTTTTTTCGCCACTAGATCAAGGAATAACGATGAGACTTTCTTCCATTGTGTCTCGAGTTTATTTAGGTTTCTTCACGCTGATAGTGATCATGCTAGGTAGCGCATGGTTGAGTATTAGCAGTAATAAAAACATAACCTCACACATCGAAACCATAACTCAACAAGCCACCCCTTTGATGCTCCAATCCTCCACGCTTACCATCCGTTTTTTGGATATTAACCGAAGCTCCATTCCTTATTTATCTGCGGATTACGTTGATGAGTTAGAGCCACTCAAACAAGTCGTTGTGAATAACATCGAGCATTATCAGCAGCAATTGAATTGGTTTGAAGGCAAGAGCACGGCAGGGTCGTCTCTTGAATCCATACTCCAGAATATTGATGGAACGGGCGTTGCTACCATCGATAAGATAGACCAGACCTTAAACTTATACGTTTCTTATTTGGATACGAAAGACCTAGGTTCGATGGAGCAGGCGCAATTTCAATCGGTAGTAGGCCAACTCAACAATACCTTGGTGAATCAACTGGCGAGCGCGAGCTCAGATGCAACGCAAAAAGCAGTAGAAGCATTACTGGTTCAATTGAGCTTGATTGCGGCAGAAGCCAATGAGGCTTTTTCACTGCAAACGTCATCGGAAGTTCGTGGAGTAGAGCGACGCCTACAAAGTCGTCACGAGCGATTTAAAGAGGCTGTTGCCAATTTGGAGGCGCAGGAGCCGGCTTTAGTGCGACGGAGTAAGCAGTCTTTGTCACTGCTCGCTTCCCATGCATTTTCAGCGCAAGGCTCAGTGTCGACGCACATGGAAACCGTTAAGTTGCATGAGTCGATAGTTGAACAGAGAGTTGAGATTGAACAGATGATTGATGTGCAGCTAGGGTACTTCGACGAACTTTCTACGTACGCCGAACACACCGCAACAAACCTGTATCAAGAGTCGATGGAATCATCCAATCAAGCCCTTTTGATGCAGGTAATTATTTCGACTGCATCGGTTCTGATTGCGCTTTTGATCGGCGTTAATATCGCAAAAGGCATCCGTAAGCCAAGCAAGTTGGTACAAGGTGCGTTAGACCAAGTCGCCAACAAAGACCTGAGTTCTCAGGTTCAATATCAAGCCAATAATGAATTTGGTTTAGTGAGCGACAAGGTCAATTTGGTGATCAACCACTTAACACACGTGATTGAAAACATGCGCCAATCATCGTTGCATTTAAAGGAAGCGTCACTAGATAATCAAAGTACCAGTGGTTCATTGCGTGAGGCGATGTTAGACCAAACCAATCAAACCGTAATGGTGGCAACGGCTATGGAACAGATCGAATGTTCCGTGACTGAAATAACTCAAGCGGCCAACCAAACCCTGACACTGGTGACATCGGCTGTCACCAGTTCAAGCGCAGGGCAACAAACCATGGGCAAGAATGTTGACCTAATGGGCGTTTTGGAAAGTAAGTTGGCAGAATCAACAAGCACAATCGACAAACTTGAGAAAGAGAGTGCCAGCATTGGTTCTATTCTTGATGTGATCTCCGGTATTTCAGAACAAACTAACTTGTTGGCATTGAACGCAGCCATTGAAGCCGCTCGTGCTGGCGAGCAAGGTCGAGGGTTCTCTGTGGTCGCCGACGAAGTGAGAGTGTTAGCCGCAAAAACCAATGCATCAACGCAAGAGATTCACCATAAAATTGAACGGCTTCAAAACAGTTCTAAATTGGCTGTCGAACAAATCAATCAGTGTGTTGCAGATATGGCGCAATGTGTTGAGCAAACGGGTGAAGTGAATCAATCCATATCGACCGTGTATGGTTTGCTCAATGAAGTCGAACAAAGAAGCCATCAGATCGCAACGGCGACCACAGAGCATCAAGTTGTCGCGTCCCAAGTGACGCAAAGTATCAGCCAGATACATGAATTGGCAGAAGAAAACTCCCAGCGTTCACAGGTCCTCTTTTCCCACGGTCAGCAATTAGAAATCATGTCGCAACAGCAATTCTCACTGACTCAAGAGTTTAAGTTACCGAAGCCATCTGAAAATAAGGATTAGACATCCATTTGAGTTCTTAATGATTGCATGCCCGGCTTTTTGCTGGGCATTTTTGTGTCGGGTTAACGGAGCACTAATGTGAGTGTTCATGAGATGAAATGTTCTCATACAATTTCGAAAGGCCATTGAAATAACAAGGCCACTTTCCCCGTGTATATTGCCTTCAGCTGCGGATTCATCAACAAATGACGCTTCAAAAAAATCGATTTTGGTGTACTTGTTTGATCTGACGAGCAAGTAATAGAACGTCATCTTGATAATATAAACAATAATCTCATGAAATAGTTTCATGGCGTGAAGTTAATCTGTAAGCGCTTTCATGATTTCCACAACTGGCCTTTTTACCTCCAACTTTAGTGTGATGACACTCACTTCAACCAAGACGCCTTTCTTTAATAATCGTTTTGTAAGCGGTTACAAGCTAATGAAGTATCGAGGTTCGAGTGGCGACAATTAAACACGTATCAGAACATGCAGGTGTGTCTCAGGCGACAGTGTCTAGAGTTATTAATGGCACTAGCAGAGTCAGTCATGACAAGAAATTAAAGGTTGAGAAAGCGATCAAAGAATTGGGTTATCGCCCGAACTCTATCGCTCAAGCTTTGGCGTCAAGTCGTACCGGTAGTGTTGGCGTTGTTGTTCCAGAACTTGGCGGTTCTTTCTATTCAGGCATCTTGCATTGCATAGAAGAAAACCTACGCCGCTTTGGTTACCACGCTGTCGTGACAGCGGGTTCGAACACCGAACAAGGGCAGCGCGAGTCGGTGGAGTTTCTGCTGGGGCGTCGTGTTGATGCTTTGATTCTTCATACTCAACTGCTCAGTGATGATTATTTAATTGAATTGGAAGAACAGGGGACCCCTGTGGTTTTAATTAACCGCTTCATCCCAGAAATGGCGATGAGTTGCATTGATATTGATAACGAAGTCGGGGGGCTACTCGCTACTCAATATCTTTTGCAAAAGGGACATACAGATATCGCGTGTATTACCGGGCCTTTAGATAAAGCAGACGCTAGGGGGCGTTTGCAGGGGTATCGAAAGGCCTTGGAAGAAGCGGGTGTGCCATACGATGAAGCCTTAGTCTCGGAAGCGGGCTTTACTGAAGAGACGGGCATCAGTGCTATGAAGAAGCTGATGAATCGTAAGTGTCATTTCACCGCAGTATTTGCTTCGAATGATCACATGGCATTTGGCGCTTTCGAAGTGTTACACGAAGAAGGGCTCTCTGTACCGAGAGACGTTTCATTGGTGGGCTTCGATAACACCATCTTCGCGCGCTATCTGACCCCTAGTTTGACCACCATTAATTTCCCAATTGAAGAGATGAGCATTGAAGCTGTGCAGCTCACTCTGCAAAAGCTAAAGAAAATAAAACATGACGTGAACTTTAAATTGCTGCCGACGTTGGTCACTAGAAACTCGGTATCGGATTTACCAGTTACCCTATAAAAATATTAAGGATAGAACATGAAATTTAAGACCTTAGCGCTTTCATGCGCGGTTGCTTTAGGATTAGGTACAACAGCTGCAAATGCAGCAGACAAAGAAATTCGTTTCGACGGTTTCCCTGATTTCGATAGCAGCCTGAAGGTATTACTGCCTGATTTCGAAAAGGAAACGGGTATCAAAGTTGATTACCTTATGAACAACCACGGTGACCACCACACGAAACTGACAACGAACCTTGCAACGGGTTCTGGTGCGGGTGATGTGATTGTTGTGGACGTTGAGAAAATTGGTCCATTCGTGGGTTCTGGTGGCCTAGTTAACTTGTCTGAAAACTACGGTGCAGATAAGTACGAAGAACGATTCGCACCTTACGCATGGGCACAGGGCAAAGGCGCTGATGGCGACATGTACGGAATCCCTGTCGACCTTGGTCCTGGCGTTATGTACTACCGCACTGACGTATTCGAAAAAGCAGGCATTAATGTAGAAGACGCAATCAAAGATTGGGACTCATACATCGCTGCTGGTGAAAAACTGAAAGAGCAAAACGTACAACTTATTGCTTCGGCAGCCGACGTGGCACAAGCGATTATCTTCACGACGGTTCCTGAAGGTGAAGGTTTGTACTTCGATAAAGATGGCAACCCAGTTGTGACATCAGAGCGTTTTGTTCACGCTTTTGAAGTAGCAAAAGAGATTCGCGACAAAGGCTTAGACGGCCGCATTCTGGCTTGGTCTAACGAATGGTACGAAGGCTTCCGCAACGGCACATTTGCAACTCAACTTTCTGGCGCTTGGCTTCTTGGTCACCTAAATAACTGGATTGCTCCTGAAACTAAAGGTAAGTGGGCAGTAGAAAACCTACCTGATGGCATCTACGGCAGCTGGGGCGGTTCATTCCTATCTATCCCAACTCAATCAGAAAACCCAGATGAAGCTTGGGCGCTTATTGAATACATGACGACGGATCGTGAAGTACAGCTTAAACACTTCGAAACGATTGCTGCTTTCCCAGCGAACATCACCACGTATGACGATGAGCTTTTCCAAGAAGAGATGGAATTCCTAGGTGGGCAAAAAGCCCGTCTACTGTTTGCTGAAGTGGCACAGAACATCAAACCAGTCTCTCCAGCACAAGGCGACCACGTTGCACGTTCTATTATCTTAGAGAACGCTTTGATGGAAGTACTTGATGAAGGCAAAGACATCAAAACAGCGCTTAAAGAGGCTGAGCGTCTAATCAAGCGTCGCACGCGTAATCTTTAATTTGTTTTTATTTTAAGTAAGTGAGGAAGCGTGGATAACGCGCTTCCTTTTTAAGAGGTCGTTACTATGAATCATACAGCGAGCACAACGATAGAACCTGCGGACAAAAGCCTTTTTTCTCGTCTAAATTTGAAAGCGCTTACACCGTATGGATTTCTTCTGCCGTTTCTGATCATTTTTTCTGTATTTGGGATCTTCCCGCTGTTGTTCTCTGTTTACCTGTCGTTCCACGAGTGGAACCCGGTAAGAGGCATGGATGCGATGGAGTTCGTTGGTTTTGAGAACTATCACATTGCTTTAACGGACCCATGGCTATGGCGTTCATTGAAGAACACGCTTTGGCTAGCAATCACTTCAGGCGTGGCTCAGCATTTAGTCGCTATTCCAGTGGCTTACATGTTGGTTTCAATGGGTGACCGTATGCGTCACTGGCTAACATCGGCGTACTTTCTACCGTTCATTACATCAACGGTCGCAGCGTCACTGATTTTCTTCAATATGTACTCTCCTAACTCAGGAATTATTAACCAAACGCTGATGGCTCTGGCCGATAGCACGTTGTTTGGTTGGGCATTCGCTTGGGTTAACGATTTTCAACCAATCCGTTGGTTAGACGATGCCACTATGGTGAAGCCGTCTATCGCAATCATGGTTTTCTGGAAATACACCGGTTTTAACATCGTCCTTTACACCACGGGTTTAATGACGATTCCTAAAGACATCTTAGAAGCTGCACGTATGGATGGTGCCAATGCCTTCCGCCGCTTCTGGAACATTTCACTACCAATGATTCGTCCATTCATCTTCTTTGCTATCACGATGACCATCATCGGTAACCTGCAAATGTTTGAAGAACCGTTCGTACTAACACGTGGTACAGGTGGTACGGGTCAATCTGGTTTAACTATCTCTATGTACCTCTACAAAGTGGGTTGGGAATGGCTAGAAATGGGTACAGCATCTGCTATCTCGTGGTTACTGTTTGCTCTCATCGCGACTTGTACATTGGTTCAATTTTTACTCTTCGGTAAGAAAGGCTTAGGGGAACATTAAGATGTCGACATCAATTAAGACAAATACCTCACCACTAAGTGGACTGATACCAAGTGAACGCAGCATGTTCATTCTGACTAAGATCTTGATGGTCATGCTAGGTATCTTACTGGTTGTTTCAGCGCTAATTACCGTCTTTCCATTTGTATGGTCGGCACTGCTATCAACGCGTGACCGTTCTGAGATTTTCGGTACGGGCATTAGCTTTGCGATTGGCGATAGCCTGGCGATTAACTACGCCAAATTGCTTGAAATCATGCCGTTTTGGAAAGCGATGTTTAACTCGATTTACGTGGCTTTCTTAGGCACAACCATCTCGCTGCTGTTTTGTAGCATGGGTGGCTACGCATTTGCTGTGTTTAAGTTCCGCGGTAAGAACGTGTTGTTCGGCATGTTGGTTGGCTCAATGGCGATTCCGCCAGTGCTTAGCTTGATCCCTTACTTCATGATCGTGAAATTCTTAGGCTTGCTGGATAACCACATGGCGGTATGGCTACCGTTCACAACCACGCCATTTGGTATCTTCTTGATGCGTCAGCACGTGATTGCATCGATTCCTAAAGAGCTACTAGAAGCGGCGAAATTAGATGGTGCAGGTGAGTTCAGAACGTACTGGAGTGTGGTACTGCCACTGATGAAACCTGCACTGGCAACACTGGCTATCGTTCAATTCGTTTTCTTCTGGAACATGTTTATGCAGCCTCTCGTGGTGCTAAACAACCCAGATAACTATGTTATTACGCAAGCACTTCGAAGTGTTCAAGGTATTCCGAATACGCCATGGGGCGCGGTAATGCTAGGTACCACAATTTCTATTTTACCGCTCGTGATTACTTACTTGTTCGCATCGAAACAGATGATCAGTGGTTTAACGTCCGGCGCAGTCAAAGGTTAGGTTTAAGGGTTATAACAATGAATAAATATCAACTTCCAAGTGATTCAAAGTTACGCAGTAAGGAATTTGTATTCGGTGTCGCGACATCTTCATACCAAATTGAAGGCGGCGTTGAAGAGGGCGGTCGTACACCGTCTATCTGGGACACTTTCTGTAAGACGCCGGGCAAGGTCGATAACGGCGACAATGGTGATGTGGCGTGTGACCACTACCACTTATGGCAACAAGATATCGAGATGATTCAAGGCTTAGGTGTTGATGCTTACCGTCTCTCTATTGCATGGCCGCGCATCCTGCCACAAGACGGTGTCGTGAACCAACAAGGTTTAGAGTTTTACGGTCAGATCATCGATGAGTGTCATGCTCGTGGCATGAAGGTGTATGTGACGCTGTATCACTGGGATCTTCCGCAATACCTTGAAGATAAAGGCGGCTGGCTAAACCGAGAAACGTCTTACAAATTCGCAGAATACGCAGAAGTGGTGAGTAAGTACTTTGGCGATAACATTGACGTGTACACCACGCTCAATGAACCGTTTGTGTCTGCGTTCCTAGGCTACCGTTGGGGCGAACACGCGCCAGGTATCAAAGGTGAGAAAGAAGGCTACCTAGCATCTCACCACCTAATGCTGGCACACGGTTTGGCAATGCCGATCCTTCGTAACAATGCACCTCATGCTAAGCATGGTGTGGTATTCAACGCGACGCCAGCTTACCCGCTGACGCCACAAGACCAAGCGGCAGCAGATTACTGCGAAGCGGAAAACTACCACTGGTTCATCGACCCAGTATTGAAAGGCGAATACCCACAGTTAGTGGTTGAACGCCAAGCGATGAACATGCCGATGATCCTTGAAGGTGATTTAGACATCATCAGCGCACCGGTCGATTACATCGGTATCAACTACTACACACGCAATGTCGCTCGCTTCAATGAGAATGGCGACATTGAATCAGTAAAACAGACTGACGCAGAGCACACTTACATCGGCTGGGAAATTAACCCACAAGGTTTAACCGATTTATTGGTCAGACTGGATGCGCGTTACGAAAACATGCCGCCTATCTACATCACAGAGAACGGTGCTGCAGGCAACGACGAGCGTGTTAACGGACAAGTGATGGATGACCAACGTGTTCGCTATTTCCAAGGTCACATCGAAGCGGTTCACAACGCGGTTGAAGCGGGTGTGAAAGTCGACGGTTACTTCGCTTGGAGCCTGATGGATAACTTTGAGTGGGCATTCGGCTACTGCCAGCGTTTCGGCATTGTCCATGTTGACTACACCACCCAAGAAAGAACATTGAAACAGAGCGCAATTGCGTACCGAAATATGCTGCTAGAGCGCGCTGAGGAGAACAGATAATGGCTAAAGTAGAATTTAAGAACATCAAAAAATCATTCGGTGATGTTGAAGTCGTCAAAGAGTTTGATTTTACGGTTGAAGACGGTGAGTTCGTGGTTTTCCTTGGCCCATCTGGCTGTGGTAAATCGACAACGCTACGCATGCTAGCTGGCCTTGAAAGTATCAGTTCTGGTGACATCGTCGTTGGCGGCAAGTTGATGAATAAAGTCGACGCGAAAGACCGTGACTTGGCGATGGTATTCCAAAGCTACGCTCTGTACCCACATATGACGGTTTACGAGAACATCGCCTTTGCGCTAAAACTGAAGGGCATGCCAAAAGCAGAAATCGACGTAGAAGTGCTAAAAGCGGCGAAAATGCTGGAGCTTGATCCGCTACTCAACCGTAAGCCAAAAGAGCTTTCTGGTGGTCAACGTCAGCGTGTGGCAATGGGCCGTGCGATGGTTCGTACTCCGAAAGTGTTCTTGTTTGATGAGCCGTTATCTAACCTAGATGCAAAACTTCGTGGCGTGATGCGCGAAGAGATCAAACACCTACACCGCGAGCTTAAAACCACTACGATCTACGTAACCCACGATCAGATCGAAGCGATGACACTGGCGGATCGCATCGTGATCCTGAAAGACGGTTATGTTGCTCAAGTTGGCACACCAACCGAGGTGTTCCAGCGTCCGGCAAACAAGTTTGTCGCGCAATTCATTGGTAACCCGTCAATGAACATGTTGGAAGCAAAACTGATTGAAAAAGAAGGCGAGTACTTCGTTGAAATCGGCGATGTTCATATCCCACTGCCTGAGCGCTTTAAGTCTCTGGCGTCTAAGAACCTAGCGCTGCATTTTGGTGTTCGTCCAACAGACATTCACCTACGTGCCGAGCAAGTTGACCACGACCGCGTGCTGCCATTCCCTGTGAAAATTAAAGACAAGGAACTACTTGGCGCGAGCATTCTTCTGAAAACAGAAATTGGTGGTCAACCGCTGATGGTTGAAACCCAAGCCGCTGAAGTGGATGTGAAAGAGCTGACACTTTACTTGGACTTGGATGCTTTCCACCTGTTTGACGCACTGAGTGAGAACTCGCTAGCGAGCTAGTCAATTACAAGCTAGCCAGTCAATTTAATTCAGCCATTGAGCTGACACCAACTAACTTACGACAAATTGTTTTGGCTCCTCCTGATTTGGGAGGGGCTAGGGATAGTGATGATGAAATTCGGATATTTTGACGATAAAAACAAAGAATACGTAGCAACCACACCGTGCACACCGATCAAATGGTGTAACTATGTCGGCACATTAGATTTCGGTGGCATTGTTGATAGCAACGGCGGTGTGCTGTTGTGTAAGGGCGATCCGGCACTCAACCGTATCACTAAGTACATTGCACAACTGCCAAACTCTGATTTTAAAGGCTCGACCCTTTACCTAAAAGTGCGTGATGAAGCGGGCAACGTAGAGGTGTTCTCACCTTTTTACACGCCGACTCTGAAGCCGCTTGATAAGTTTGAAAACCACACCGGTTTGTCTTACACCACTATCATTACAGAAGCCTTTGGTGTGCGTTGTGAAGCGACCTTCTTTGTACCAAAAGCTGACCAAGTGCTGCTACAAGACATCAAGGTCACCAACATTTCAGACAAAGCGCTGCATGTTGATGTGGTGCCTGTGTATGAATTCACGCACTTCGATGCACTTAAGCAGCTATTGAATGCGGATTGGGTTCCACAGACCATGACGCTTAAAGCGCACCAACAAGAATCGGGCCATACCGTGCTTGAGCAGTATGCTTTCATGAAGCGTGACTATGCAGTAAACCTGATGACAGCGGATCGCCCTGCGACGTCGTTTGATGGTGATCGCCAATCGTTCTTAGGCAATTTGGGTTACGGTACATGGGCAGCGCCAGAAGCACTAAACAATGATGAATTAGGCAACACCGAGTGTTTGCGTGGCGACAACATTGGTGCACTTAACCTTCGCCTTGGTTGGTTATCTCCGGAGCAGACAGAACGCACTGTTGTACAAATCGCACAAGAACAGAGTCTAGAAGTAGCATTGCCTCTATTAGCTAAATATCGCGACCACCAAGTGGTTGACTCGGCTTTCGCTGAACTGGCTGAACACTGGGATGGCTACCTACAAGCGGTTCAGGTTGAAACGCCAGATCCGGCAATGAACTCGATGCTTAACGTACATAACCCACGTCAATGCCACACAACCAAAAACTGGTCTCGTTACTTGTCTCTGTACCAGCTTGGTTATGGGGCTCGTGGCATCGGTTTCCGTGACTCTTCGCAAGATACTTTAGGCGTAATTACTCACATGCCGGAAGAGGCGCGTGAGTTCATTGAGCGTCTATTGTCTGTTCAGAACACTAACGGTTCTGCGATGCACCAGTTCTTCCCATCAACGATGGAAGCGAACGCGGGAGACTCGCGTGAAGAAGAAGATCGCCCTGACTATTACGGCGATGATCACCTGTGGATCATCTACGCGGTGACGCAATATGTGAAAGAAACGGGCAATGCAGACTTCTTGAATAAAGAAATCCCGTTCTATCAAAAAGACAAAGCGGGCAACCCAGTTGAAACGGGAACCGTGTGGAACCACCTGTGCCGCGCGATTGAATTTACCTACACCAATACTGGTGAGCACGGCCTACCGCTGTTAGGTTTCGCTGACTGGAATGACACGGTGAACCTGCCAACGGGTGCTGAATCGATGATGGTGGCGAACATGTACGGCAAAGCACTGCTCGACATGTTGGATTTGTGTGAGTTGCGCGGCGAAGTGCAACTGACAGCTAAGTTTAACGATCAGTACCAACAGATGCAGAGTACGGTGAATGAGTGCGGCTGGGATGGCGAATGGTTTGTTCGTTACTTTGACGAGCAAGGTTTGCCAATTGGCTCTCATAAAAACGAGCAAGGGCAGATCTACACCAACGGCCAAAGCTGGCCGGTGATCTCTGGTTTCGCGACTCAAGAGCGTGCAACGCAAGCCCTAGACTCGGTTTACAACAAGCTGAATACAGCGAATGGCATTAAGCTTTCAACTCCTGGTTACAACGGATTTGATCCACAGTTAGGTGGTGTTTCAACTTACCCACCAGGTGCGAAAGAGAACGGCGGTATCTTCCTGCACTCTAACCCTTGGGTGATGATCGCAGAAGCGAAGATGGGCAACGGTGAACGTGCTTACGAGTACTACCGTCAAATCAACCCAGCTTCGAAGAACGACGACATCGATACCTTTGAGTCTGAGCCATACTGCTACCCACAAAACATCTTGGGTGACGAGCATAAACAGTTCGGTTTAGGACGTAATGCATGGCTTTCAGGTACTTCATCTTGGACATACGTTGCAGGTACGCAATGGATTCTGGGTGTTCGACCTGAAGTGGATGGTTTGCTGGTGGACCCATGTATTCCTGCTGAGTGGCCTGAGTTCAAAGTACGTCGTCAGTTCCGTGGCGCGACCTACAACATTCATGTTACCAACCCAAATAACGTGTGTAAGGGAGTGGTAGAGATGAAGGTCAACGGTGACCTAATTCCAGGCAACAAAGCACCGGTATTTACATCGGGTGAGCATTCGGTAGAAGTGGTTTTAGGTTAACAAAGAGAAGGGCGCTTTATGCGCCCTTTATTGCTTCTTTCGTTTGGTTTTTTAGTTTGGTTCTTTCGTTGCAGTTGTTTCGTTAGCAATGCGTTCTCTGGGGGCTGATTTCGCATACAGCAGTTACTTTACTTTGCTTTCTTTATGTTGGCTGATAGGTGGCCTGGCATTGCCAATTGAAGGTTTGAGACTGGTTCGGGCTAAGAGTCAGTAAGCCAATTTGGTTATTGAATGCATCTGCAGTGCAAGTCATTGGTTCTATTGCAATGCTTTGCTCGCTAGCCGGCGTGTACAGCTGAACGAATGGGTAGCTTGCATCTTGTTGATAGTGAATCGCAGCTGATGAATCTGAGCGCGTCAAAGTCAGTTGGTTGGTTGTCTTCGAATCAAATTCAAAGCAGTGATTTAGGCTTTGATTCGTCAGGGAGTCGCCCAAAGACAAACGGTTAAAAACCTGTTTTTCACCATTAGGTAGGTCGTTCACGTGTATGACTTCGGAGCACTGCGACATGGACAGCGCACATTGTGTCAGATCCGTACCCAGTGAAAAGTAAGGGTGCCAAGCATCACCGAATGGGAAGGCAGAATCACCAAGATTAGAAGCGGTTGTTGAGCAAGAGAGCTTGCCTGTTATGTCGATAGTGAAGGTGACTTCAAGGTTAAAAGCAAATGGGAAAGCAGGGTGCAAAGAAGACGTTTGATACTGCATTGTCACACTGGCTAACTCTTCGTTGGCTACGCTGTTTGTGATTGAAAAAGGTTGGTTATAGAGCAGGCCATGTACGGCGTGATCAGACCAAGGAAAGTTAGCCGGGAGTTGATGGTTTTGGTTATCGAAACTGTAACGACCTAAGTTTAAACGGTTTGGAAAAGGGAATAATTTAGCACTGCGGGAAAAGAACGGATGTTGGTTGATCAGTTCATCATAATTCTGATAACCACAAATAAAAGAGAACGGACTGTTATTTACGATATATTTATTAATAATAGCACCAAATTCATTGATTATTTGAAGTTCTATACCATGTTGGTGGTTTATTAATGTGACAGAGTCAATACTTCCAAATTTTTCATTTATAATTTTAAACATGTTGATGTCTCCATTTTTGAAAGATATTAACAAGAAGAAAAAAATATTCAATGGCGGTTTTAAAATGAATAATAAAATTCCATATACAAGCTATTCAGGAAATTCAAAACACCTTTGCAAAAAAGGTGATGCAGTTGAATTTATTCAACCTTGGTACACGCCAATTTCTACCACACCAGAAAATACCGGCATGGCAGTGGGTGGTATTGGTAATACATTTACACTGACGCCAAATGGCAACACGCCAAACTTTAGCTTTATCCCTGGTATATTTGTTGATTGTTCAGAGCAAGTTATTAATTTTAATGATTTTTATGCTTCAGTGATGGATGTGCCAACCATCGACACGCTGCAAGTCATTGATGAGCAAGATCTGGGTGTTCACCTGAACTTTTACCCTGCTTTGTTCGATGGTAAGAAGATTGACAATACAGACATGTCGAATGCGATTAACCACATTCGTTCGGCATTAAAAAATGGTGGCTTCTACCAAGAGAATAAAGCTAACTTTACAAAATGGAACATTGAGTTTTCAAATAAGACTCAATTGTTGATTGAAGAAGATTCATCTTCAACTATTTGTCAATTATATGTAGCCTTAGATTTCTTTAATGGTTTATTAATAAATGATACAACGAGATTATTATCACTCACTGCGGGTAATAATAATGATATGGATAGTATCAATGGCAGTGATATAGATAGTGTTAATGGCAGGGATATAGAATACCAAGCTTTATATCCACTGGCTGAATATAAATACAGTAGCTTCGAAGATATTAATATAAAGCGTAAGGTAGTCTCTCCGATCGTTAAAGAGAACAAACGCCTGTGCTCTTTACCGATGCACTGGAATCACTTCGAATTAACCAATCATTCGGCGCAAACACGCGTGATTACGCTTGCTCAGCCGCTACAAAACTTGATTGGCTCAACTTATCGCAAAGGTCGCGATGGCATTCAAGATTCGGCGTGTACCTTGTCTCAAAATCCAATCGCCCAGCAGCATCAAGCGGTTAGCGTAAACGGCGAAAACCACGGTTTTACGGGTGTCCAGCTCACTAGTCAGTCCCCGTATCAAAGTGATATTGAAGGTGAAGTGGTGTTTGGTGTTCAAGCGAATAACCACCTGACCGAATCTGGCAAGATATCGGTGTCTGTGAAGCCAACACTTTATACCTCTAAGGCAGCGGAGCAAACAGAGTTCGCACTGAGAACAGGCCGCACAAACGCTGAATTCCAAACAGGTATCTACACTGGGCGTGAAGCTCTGAGTGCATTGATTGTGGTTCAGGTTGAGTTGGAGCCGGGGGAGTCTGTTGATCTGCGTTTTACACAGGTGATGGCACACAGCAAAGTCATGCTTAATGGTTGGCGTTCAGAGAAGGCCTACACGCAATTCTATCCGCAAGCGAAACCTGCTCTGCCGATGTTAGAAGAGGTATTGCCAGAGCTAGAAGCGATTGAGCAACGAATTGTCGAACAACAAACGGCCTTCCTACAGCAAGCTCAACGCAAAATTTCACAGCCTGAATCGGCACTTCGATATGCGACGATGGCGATGAATTCACTATCATTCCTAGCCGAATCAACGGTATGGGATAAAGAAGACAAGTTCCTGGTGAAGGAGTGTGTTGATTACCCGTTCTTTAACTCTCTGGATGTGTATTTTTACGGCTCATTTTCGCTTCTTTATTTGTTGCCGGAGCTTGATGGCTGCGTGATGAAAGAGTTTTCGAAAGCCATTTTGGCCGAAGACTTTACTCAGCGCCGATACTGGGAATATGAAGCAACACCGAATGCTGAATTGATCGATGAGAAGTACCAAGGCGTGCGTGCTATTCGAGGTGCGGTTATTCATGACTTGGGTAGCCCGTTCGACATCCAGCCTGACGCGTACAGCTGGCACAACGTGAAAGAGTGGAAGGACTTAGCACCGAAATACATTCTGATGGTGTACCGTCACTATCAAAACACGCAAGATATTTCTGTAGTTAAAGAGTGCTGGCAGGCTGTGACTGAGAGCATCGATTTCTTATCGAATTTGATCGCTGAGGGTGACGATTTACCACTAACCCGAGGCACAGACGATACCTTTGATAACCTAGCTTCTCACGGCATCTCTATTTATTGTGCGAGCCTGTGGGTTGCTGGCCTGCAAGCCGCGAGCGAACTTGCACAATTGATGGGTGAAAGCGAGCGAGCTAGCGGTTACTTAACGCGTTCTAAAAAGGCGTTAGCCACGGTTGAGCAAAGCTTGTGGGATGACAAAGAGGGTTACTACCACTTCTTCGTGACGCCAGTTCAAGCCAAGCATCTAACGGGTGAAGGCTACCAAGCTCTGGAAACCTTAGGCCTAACTTTGACGGGCGATGCGATTGCCGATAAGAACACGCTCAATACCTATCTCAATGAAACAGATACTTCAATCAGCATCAGCAAGGTGTCTCAAAGAGTATCTAAGAAGCGCTTATTGAGCGAGACCGCGCCTCAAGCCTTTACACAAGACTACTTAGATTTAGTACCTGATTCAGACAACAGCTTTGGCGATGCTTTATTGGCTGACAGCTACCTAAAGCTCATCGGTTTAGAAGGTATTTTCCCGCAAGAGAACATCCAACGCGCACTAGACTATGTTTATAAGCATAACTTCGAAATTAACAGCCCTAAGCTTGGGGTTGCGAATATGACGTTGGCCGATGGTTCGCCGCATGAGGCATTTCAGGCTCAAGATGTGTGGATTGGTGTGCAGTTTAGTGTCGCAACGGCGTTGAGTCTGGCAGGTAAAAACCAGCAAGCAGAAACATTGATGGATACCGTGTATACCGCACTCTATGACTATTCAAAAATTCCATTTGCAGCGCCAGAAGGGTTCAATTGCTCTGTGTCTGTCAATGAGAAATATCTTATAGAAGCCTTTAAATTGACGCAAAATGATGCGAAAAACTGGCTAAGTGTACTTAAATGTCAAAACTGTGTGCTGTCTGACGGTCGGATCAATCCAACATTGACGAAAGATACTGATAACTTTGTTAAAATGGTGAGCGGTGAAATTCCGTTAGAAAAGCTGGCAGGCTTACACAAATGGTTACTGAGTACTGGCTTGAAATATACGGCTGGTCGTTACTTTAGACCGGGGATGATCTTCGCCTACTTGTATTAACTTAATGACACGATTTTCAG
Organism: Vibrio sp. 10N.261.51.A3; assembly: GCF_041471965.1. Taxonomy (NCBI): domain Bacteria; kingdom Pseudomonadati; phylum Pseudomonadota; class Gammaproteobacteria; order Vibrionales; family Vibrionaceae; genus Vibrio; species Vibrio sp. 10N.261.51.A3. The sequence goes on along the minus strand of NZ_JBFRPK010000059.1, from coordinate 15,024 downwards.
CTAAAGCAGTGGTATGCAGGTTGAAACTGATGGGGAGCTTAAAGCTCCCCGAATGTCATTTGATTAGGGATTCGAGATGCGCACTAAAACAAAAAAAACAACAGTATACGATGTAGCAAGACTGGCTGGTGTTTCTCCCAGCACCGTGTCTCGCTTCCTTAATCGAACCACTTATGTGTCTGACGATAAAAGCCAAAATATTGAGCAAGCCATTAAAGACACGGGCTACAAACCTAACTTCCAAATGCAAGAAAACACCAACCGACGTTCACTCACCATTGGTGTGTTGGTGCAACACCCTGACAGCCCTTATACCAGTCGTATCCTCAACGACATGGAGAAAACCCTGATAGCTCAAGGCTATTCGTTAGTGATAGCAACCGGGCATTGGCAAAAAAAGCTCGAGATACACGCCTTAGAGTATCTGGCTAAGAGCAATGTCGATGGAATGATCATCGTAACAGGCAGCATCACCAAAGAGGATATTGCCAAGTACGCGCAAGACATCCCGATTGTCGCGGTCGGTTATGATTTCGCTGAAGACAACGTTCGTTCAATCAATATCGATAATGTGCTAGGCGGTTACATGGCGACGCTTCACTTATTACAACAAGGGCATGTGAACATCGCCCATATCAAAGGGCTTTCGAGTCAACCAGATGCGGGTAATCGTTTTGAAGGCTATAAGAAAGCGCTGCAAGAGGCGGGCATTAAGGTGATGCCAAAGCTCGTCAAGCAAGGGGATTTCAGTAGTGAAACTGGCTATGAGAAAACCGTGGAATTAATTGAATCTAAGATTCACTTCTCAGCCCTGTTTGCTGCCAATGATCAAACGGCTTACGGCGCGATTAAGGCGCTCCATGATCACGGCTACAAAGTGCCAGAAGATGTGTCAGTGATTGGGTTTGATGACTTGCCAACGTCTAAGTATTTCACACCTGCGTTAACAACATTAAGGCAGCCAATTGAAGAGATTGGAGAGGTGTGTGCTCAGTCGATTTTGAACTTACTTTCAGGTGAGAGGCATGAAGCACGACTACCACCGATAGATTTAATCGTCAGAGAGTCGACCAAGTCTCTGTATCGTTAGTTGTGAAATGATTGAATCATAGGGAGTTACAGTCAAAGACACATTATTTCCCTTCAGAAACGAAAAATGTCGCATCCATGCGACATTTCTCTTTTGGCGGCCAAACCAGTTTTGCTATATCCATTCTAGATTTCAATCCATTAGGAGATTATTCAGAATGTAATTATAAGACGCTGTTAATGTTGATTAGTTCCCTTTATGCGGCATTTTTTTTCGATTTATCTTCTAAGTCGAATGACGCAGCGATTAATTTCTTGGTGTAGTTGTTTTTCGGCGCATTGAAAATCTCTTCTGCAGACCCTTCTTCCATTACTTCGCCCTTCTGCATCACCAGTACGCGATCCGACAGTGCTTTCACTACCGAGAGATCGTGGCTGATGAACAGGAAGCCGATATTGTGCTTGGCTTGAATGTCTTTCAGCAGGTCAATCACGGTCAGTTGTACAGAGCGATCGAGTGCTGAAGTCGGTTCATCCAGCAAAATGAAAGAGGGCTCTAGAATCAGTGCGCGAGCAATCGCGATACGTTGTCTTTGTCCGCCAGAGAACTCATGTGGATAACGGTTTATTGAATTCGGCTCTAAGCGAACTTCAATCAATGCTTTGCGTGCTCTTTCTAAACGTTCTTGCTTGGATAGATGAGGTTGATGCACCGTTAAGCCTTCGGTGATGATTTCCCCAACTGTCATGCGTGGTGATAAAGAACCATAAGGATCTTGGAACACCATTTGGACATCTTTCTTGAGCTTGTGACGCTCTTTATCATTTAATAAGCTAACGTCTTGGCCTTTGTAAACAATACGTCCGGTACTCGGCAGCAAGCCGATTAATGCACGTCCAAGGGTTGATTTACCTGAACCAGATTCACCAACAATGCCTAGCGTTTCGCCTTGCTTAAGATTCAACGAAATGCCTTTTACGGCTTCGAAGTACTGGCTTTTACTCTTGATAAAGTGTGATTTCACCAAGAACTGAACTCGGATGTCGTCAGCACACAATAGTTCTGGGGCTGTCGCCTCAACAGGAACCTTAGCGCCTTTCGGAATCGAGTTAATGAGCATTCTTGTGTAATCATGTTTAGGACTATCGAACAAAGATTGAGTCATCCCTTCTTCTACGAGCTCACCTTTACACATCACTAGCACGCGGTCTGCAAAGTGTTTCACCACACCTAAGTCATGGGTGATGAACAAAATTGCCATTCCCATCTTGCCTTGGATCTCTTTGATAAGAGCAAGCACTTCAGCTTGAACCGTTACATCTAATGCAGTTGTAGGCTCGTCAGCAATCAGGATATCCGGTTGATTAATCAGCGCCATTGCGATCATGATGCGTTGCAGCTGACCACCCGAAAATTCGTGAGGGTACTTGGTGTACGACTTTTCTGGCATTGGCAAGTGCACAAGATTAAACAGCTCAATCACTCGCTGTTTGGCTTGAGACTTTGACACTTTACGATGACACATAATAGCTTCTGCCACTTGAATGCCGACGCGCAGGTATGGGTTCAAAGATGTCATCGGCTCTTGAAAGATCATGCCGATTCTGTCGCCACGAATCGACTGCATTTCACGCTCTGATTTTTCGAGAACAGACTCGCCTTCAAACTCAATTTGAGACTGCGGATCAATAATGGCGTTGTCTGGAAGTAGACGCATCAGTGCGTTGGAAGAGACAGATTTACCAGAACCTGATTCACCAACAATGGCCAAGGTTTCGCTGGATTTAAGGGTAAAGTTAACCTTTTTCACCGCATCAACGATTCCATCGTTGGTTTTGAAGCTAACGGAGAGGTTATTGACTTTAAGAAGAGCCCGGTCCGACATGATATATCCTTATCAATTTAAGACATTAGGTGAAGATTGAACTTCTGACGTTGTTTTAAGTTGCCCAAAATGGTGATGAGCACGTTGAATTTGTTCTAGTTCGAGCATCCAATGCGAACTGCGTTGCGCGCTACAAAATGCGATTAAGTGGTTAAGTAGATCTTCACTCTGCTTTTCCAGTAACCCGTGGGTGCGTTGAATCAGCTCTGTGCTCTCAAGAGAGATAAATTGCATTAACGCATAAGACTGATTCAATGTATCAAAGGCTTGTTGGTGTTGCCCTAAACGGTTGAGAATCTCAGATTGAGCGACGCTTGCATCTCTGAGTCCCGCAAGTAGACAGGCAAATTGGCAAGGCTTGATATCGCTTTGGTATGCCGCATCTTGAATGTGGTGAGGAAGAGAATTGAGAACATCACCATAAAGGCGTTGTGCTTCTGGCCAGTGACCTTGTTCCATTAACTGTTCAGCTTTTAGGTAGTGCATCCAGCATCGTTCAATTTCCATATCCACATCCTCAATTTATAATATCAGAAAATGTTAATGATATTTATTATCAATTGCAAATTAAAATCATTCACATGTTAAGTTGGTGAATTAAATGACGAGCTATTCCTAAAAATGGCTTAAATTGTGTGTTATTTGTTCAGTTGAACAGCTGTGTAGCGTAAGTCACTAAATTTGTAGGAAATTACATCTACACTGATTTTATCTACACCCAAGTAATGAAGGACTAAGGAGGCGGCGATGGCGATGCAAAGACTCAATACAGAACAGCTGTATCAGGTAGCGGATTTAGACAAGCTACCATGTAAGTCGACCAAAGAACTGGCTCCAATTGACGAAATCGTCGGGCAGGAACGGGCACAAAAAGCCGTTGAGTTCGCGATGTCAATCAAGGAAAAGGGTTACAACATTTATGCGATAGGGCGAAATGGTCTGGGTAAACGCACCATGATCTTGCGCTATCTGAACCGTCACCCTCAAGAAGTGCAGGAGCTTTTTGATTGGTGTTATATCGCGAACTTTGAAGATATTCGTACACCTAAGGTACTGAAATTGCCGCGTGGCGTTGGCAGCAGCTTAAAGCAAGATATTGAAAAATTGATGCGTAAACTGCTGAAAGGTATGCCTCTAGCGTTTGATAACGAGATGTACTTTAGCCGTGCTGACAGGCTTAAAAACCAATTAGCAGCTAAGCAACAAGCCGCGTTAGAAAGCATTAGCCAAGAAGCGAAAGACAAGGGCATTAACCTGACGATCACCACTCAGGGTGATTACCAGTTTGTGGCAATGAATGGCGATGATCTTCATACCGAAGAGAGCTTTGATCTGCTTTCGCCGGAAGAGCAAGATCAATTCGATAAAACCATTGATGGATTGGAAGTCGGCCTACGAACCATCTCTCGTGAACTGACGGAACTTGAAGAGACGTACACTGAGAAAATTCAAAAGCTGAATGATGATACGGCGCGAGATGTGATCACGCACTTCATCAAGCAATTGAAGAAGGATTACAGCCAATATCCAGACATCAAAAAGTACCTAACGGCACTGCGTAAAGACATTGTCGACAACGCTGACATCTTCTTAGAAGAGAGCACGGAGCAAGCAGAAGTTGCAACGGCCTCTTTGGATAAGAAAATGCCGCGTCGCTACAAGGTTAATGTGATTGTGAGCCAAAAGGAGGAGACTCTGCCGATCGTGGTGGAAGAGAATCCAAATTATCACTCTCTGTTTGGCTATGTAGAAACGGCGACGTTCAAGGGTACTGTCTTTACTGACTTCTCATTGATTCGCGCAGGTAGCTTACACAGAGCCAACGGTGGCGTATTACTGATGGATGCGGTGAAGGTACTTGAGCAGCCGTACGTTTGGGAAGGCTTGAAACGAGCACTGCGTTCACGTCAATTGAGCTTCACTTCATTAGAAAAAGAGGTGACCTTAACGGGGGCGGTATCGCTTGATCCAGAACCGATTCCATTGGATGTTAAGATCATCCTGTTTGGCGATTACCGAACTTACCAACTGCTGCAACACTACGATGCAGAGTTTGGTGAACTGTTCCGTGTAACGGCCGATTTTGAAGATGAGATGAAGCGTACTCCCGATTCTGAAATGCATTACGCGCGCTTTATTTCGAGCATCGTGCACGACAACAACATGCTGCATTGTGACCGTAAAGCGATCGCTCGCATCATTGAGCACAGCTCTCGTCAGGCGGGTGACCAAGGTAAATTGTCTCTGCACTCTGCTCACATTGCTAATCTGCTTCGTGAATCAAACTACGTGGCGAGAGGCTCAAAATCGAACCTGATTCGTGCAACGCACGTTGACCAAGCGTTATCTAACCAACAGATGCGTGTCGGACGACTGCAAGACAGTGTGATGGAAACCTTCACTAACGGCACAACGCTAATCCATGTTGATGGTCAAGCGGTTGGGCAAGTGAATGCGCTGTCTGTACTCAGCACGACGGATCATATGTTTGGTGCGCCGAACCGAATCACGGCAACCACCGCTTACGGTGATGGTGAAGTGATTGATATTGAAAGAAACGTAGACCTAGGTGGCAGCATTCACTCAAAAGGCGTGATGATCTTGTCGGCTTACCTTTCTTCCGTATTTGGCAAGACAGCCAAAGTCCCGCTCACCACTAACATCACCTTCGAACAATCGTATGGTGGCGTCGATGGTGACAGTGCGAGTATGGCTGAGTTCTGTGCGGTGGTGTCAGCGTTTTCTAAGCAGCCAAACCGTCAAGACATCGCGATTACAGGCTCGATGAACCAGTTTGGTGAGTCTCAGCCTATTGGTGGTGTGAACGAGAAAATTGAAGGTTTCTTTGATGTGTGTGAAATCAAAGGGCGTTCAAACGAACAAGGGGTGATCATCCCGCGTTCAAATGTTCACAACCTGATGCTGCGTAGCGATATTGTGAAAGCGGTTGAAAAGGGCGAGTTTAATATCTGGGCGATTGACCATGTAACAGAAGCGATTGAACTGTTCACAGGCAAAGCCGCAGGTGAGGCGAGTGATGAGGGTAGTTATCCAATTGATACTATATTTGGTATCGCCCAAGCTAAACTGAACGCACTGCGCAAATAGTTTGAATATCTAGATACACAGTTTAATAGCTAAGCTAAATAGATAGATAAACAAACAGATAAACAGCCAAAACGCAAAAGCCATCGATTCTAGAGTCGATGGCTTTTTTGTTGGTTGAGGTTTAGTTTGCCAGTGAGCTATTTGTATTTGGTCAGCTTGCTGTATTCGGTGAAAGTCGCGTGTTAAAAGGCGTTACCCATTTCGTAAGCAAAGCTTGGTGCCATCGAACTTCAGTTTTGCCAACAAGTGTTTGGCGTTAGCTCGGCCAATATCATCAAATTCGACACCGTATCGAGCGTAGTGTGTCGATTTCTGTAGATTGCAGACGATGCCTCGCAATGGCGGAATCAGTGGTCCGTTGTAGTTCTCAGGGGTTATCTCAATAGACACGCGATCGGCAATCTGAATAGCACGAGAGGTTGGTGAGGTAACGAAACGACAACCACTTTTCGATAAGTCTCTTATCTCACAGTTTGCTCGCTGGTCGTTGAAGATGATTCTTGAAGCCAGATTCACTTCATAGCGTGTTTCTTTACGTAGCTGTGTCACTTGCATCGTGCTTGGTGTAGACAGCACTAGAATAGGGAAGGGTTCACCAATCTTATGGTGAATTTGGCTTCTAAAGTGGATAAGCGCGCCTTCACCTCGTAGAGAATACGCACGAGCGGTCATCCAAAAACCTTCTTGAAAGAAAAAGTTCAGATCTTCATTGGATACCTCGGGAACCTCAACCACAATACAGTTATCACTGTGCGTTCCGATAAACTTGGTGGTGGCGAGAAACTTCGTGCCAACGGGAGTCGAGACATTTAATGTCAGCTCACTGCCGTGCTCAATCATGGCCAGTGCATCAGTGCTATTGATAGTGGAAACGGTGCGATTACGAGGGTCTTGAAGTGCCTGATTATGCTCCAAAGGCTTCTTCAGGGGTGCGTTCATTATATGTTCTCCATGCGCCAACATGCGTCTGTTAGTTATACTGGTAACTTGCTAACAAGGGGTTATTACGTACTAGATTTAGTGGACGTACTCACATAGATTTATAGAGTGCCTTTTATCATTGCTGATTTTATATTAAGCCGATTGCACTGAATTATTTGCTGTGTTTGTAAGTACTTAGTTTTATTTATATGCACTTGCGCTAGTCTATTACAAGGAACTCATACTTCAAACTTTTATTGTTTGTCGTATCAATTATTTGCAGGAGTTGAGAATGCAAGCAGTAAAATGGGATCAAGAAGTGAACCAGATCACGGTAGAGTTAGAACCCAACCAGTTCGCGGTCGTTAAGTATCAAAAGGACGGAGATGTACTACATATCACGTCGACACGCATTCCTGATGAACTGCAAGGCAAGGGCTTTGGGAAGGTGATGATGGAATCGGTATTGCCTGAAATTGAACAAGCGGGCTTCAAAATTGTGCCGGTTTGTAGCTATGTGGTTCACTACATGAATAGGCAGCCACAGTGGTCACACCTTCTATCCGATAAAGCATAACAACGAGTAATATGTCTCAATCAATATCGTCGAATAATCGAGCTCAACCTGAAGCGGGTTCAAGTCAAAATCAGCCAGAGCTTTATCAACAAGAGTTTTATCAAAATGAGCTTTATCAAAAAATAGCGACCTCGCTGGGTTGTCATGAAGGGTTTGATGTCCAAGTGATTCAACGCCTATGGGGTGGATATGGCGAGTTAGTTCGCTTAGTCTTTTCTCAAGAAAGCAGTGCGGAACTCAAGAGTGTGATTGTTAAACATGTCGCGTTGCCAGATAAAGCTGAACACCCAAAGGGTTGGAATACCAAACTCTCTCACCAACGAAAGGTGCACTCTTACCAAGTTGAAACGGCTTGGTATCAATCGTTCACTCAACAGTGGGATGAGCGTTGCCCTGTACCTGTAGGGCTGCATTGTGAGTTACAAGAGAATGAATGGCTGATTGTGATGCAAGACTTGGCCGAAATCGGCTTTCCGTTGATCTCTCAGTTTGATGTGCTTGCTGCCTCTGACGATCTGGCAACCAAAGATACTCCGTACGAATGCGCGTCTATCTACACCTCTATCGAGCAAAAACAACGTGATGCCTGTCTAAAGTGGCTTGCTAATTTTCATGCGAAGCATATCCATATCGACCAAGAGCAGTCTGCATCATTATGGAAAATAGGTACTTACTGGCATTTAGACACACGTCCTGATGAGTTAAATGCATTGGCCGACTTACCATTGAAGAATCAAGCCAAGCACATCGACCGTTTACTAAAAGAATGTCCGTATCAAACTTTGGTCCATGGCGACGCCAAGCTTGCCAATTTCTGTTTTGATTCAGAAAGCCAAAATGCAGCTGCCGTCGATTTCCAATATGTGGGTCATGGTTGTGCGATGAAAGACGTGGCTCTATTTATGAGCAGCGCAGTGAGGCCGCAAGATTGTGCAGAGCTTGAATCACAGATGTTAGAGACTTACTTCCGATACTTGGAAGAGGCATTGGCGTACTATCAGCCACAGCTTTCCCTCGATGATGTTGAAGCCGCATGGCGACCAATGTTCTATGTGGCGTGGGCTGATTTTCAACGTTTTGTAAAAGGTTGGAGTCCAGATCATTGGAAGATCAACCCGTATACTGAGCAATTGACCTTACGAGTGCTCACTCAATTAGACGAACAGGAGTCCGTCAATGTTCGATAGAACCGCGAGCTGGAAAACGCCGCAAAACTTCTTATTACTGATTTCGATTGTTGTCCCTATCGCGTTTTCGAGCTGGATGGCTCTGCTTAATAACTTCGTGATTGAGAAAGCGAACTTTGATGGCGCCGATATTGGTTTGTTGCAAAGTGTTCGTGAGATCCCAGGCTTCTTAGCGTTTACCGTGGTGTTTGTTTTAGCCTTCATTCGAGAGCAACGCTTTATGTTGATATCGCTGGCGATGCTCACTGTAGGCACCGCGATTACGGGTCTGTTCCCCTCACTCACTGGATTGTTGCTGACTACCATTTTAATGTCGACGGGCTTTCACTATTTTGAAACGCTGAAGCAGTCTTTGTCACTGCAATGGTTGAGTAAAGAAGAAGCGCCAGAGATGCTAGGTAAGATGATCTCAGTCGGCGCACTGGCATCCTTAATCACTTACGGATCTATCTGGGTGATGCTAGAACAGCTGAAGCTCGACTTTGCTTGGGTGTACGGTATTACTGGCGGTATTGGTTTTATTCTGGTTTTGGTGATGACCTTTGGCTTCCCTGAGTTTCAAACCAAGACGCCACAGAATAAGAAGTTGGTACTGCGAAAGCGAATTCCGATACTTAAAGCAATTAATTCTTTACTAATTTAGCAATCTCACTGAAACGTTTCTGTCCAGAAATTCACTAACGGTTCTTACCTACTAGTTTCCAACTTAGTTAGCTGTGATCAATAACAGCCAACTCGAAAATGCCCCTTTATTCTTTAGATATAGCAGTCATTCGTATAGGGGCAGTTGAACCTTGCCCAAGTTGCTTTCAAGCTATATAACGATCACAACGATAATCTAAATGAATTGTAAACGCCCCATGAACCTACAGGGCGATATTACTAATGTTTGAAGTTCCAAGGCAGGAGTGCATCGATATCGGGCTCTGCTTTTGCTAGCTCTTTCATGCACTTGACCATGTAGTCGTAGAGGATAAGACCGTTAGCTTTCGCGGTCTCGATGATGCTGTAAAGCATCGCGCTCGCATCAGCACCGTTTGGTGTGTTGGAGAATAGCCAATTTTTCCTGCCAATGACCAGTGGTTTAATTGCGCGTTCAGCGCGATTATTGTCGATAGATAAGTGACCATCGTCGATATAACAAATGAGTTTAGGCCACTGCCCGAGCGTGTACTTTATCGCTTTACCTAATGGGCTAGAGCCTATCACCTTCTGGGTTGTCATCCATTCGTAAAGCTCATCCAGTATCGGCTTGGCATACGCTTGACGCTCTGCTTTTCGCTCTTCGGCAGGCACTCCTTTTAAGCGTGATTCTATCCCGTAGAGCTTTTGGATTTTAGCCAGCGCTTTATCAGCCTTGCCCGATTTACCTTTCACTCTACGGTGACTTTGTTCAGATACATTACCTGAAGCACTTCAATTAGATTGAGCATCTTCCCCGTTAACCAAAGGCTGACGTTGATATTATGTAACGCTAATGCGTTAGCACCACTCTTATCTATCACGACCTTTTCGGGCAAGCCATTATGGCTAATTGCCTGGTGAAGAAGGCGCGAGCTGCCTTCTCGTCACGGTATTCGCACAGTAAAAAATCAATCACATTACCGCATTTATCAACGGCTCGGTAATAATACTTCCACTGGCCTTTGACGTTAATGTAAGTCTCATCCATCCGCTACGAAGTAGCGACAGGCTTCTTTCTTCGGTGTGCTCTGTGCTCCAATAGTGGGGCGTATTTGATAACCCACCGATTGATGGTTGAGTGATCAACATCGGTACCTCGCTCATTGAGTATCTCTTCGGTTTCACGGTAGCTCAGCTTATAAGAAACGTAATAACGAACAGCCGGAAGAATGATGTCGGAAGGAAAGTGGCGCCTGTAAATTTGATGGCCATAGCGTCGGCAGTGGTGAATTTTGATGAAGAGTTTAACCTATCACCACTGTTTACGACAGAACCTGTAATTGTAATATTGTCCACCTTTTCTGATTTTTAAGTCTAATATTAGAAGATTGATTTTGGTATTCAAAGCGTGATAGCAATGTTCTTTACTTTCGATATTGAAGAGGTAAGTGATGACAAAAGCATTTTTGGTCTTGATCGGAGTTGTACTTTTCGGTTGTCGTGATGATTCTACTGAGTTCAGCTTTACCCCTGCTCCTGAAGAGGAATCACCTCAACCCATTACTTTTGAGGCTCAAATAGGTGAAGTGACTATACAAGGCCTCAAAGAACCAATAATCACAGTCGCCCCTTCACTTTCTGCGACTGAAGACGGTACCTCACTGGTTACAATAGAAACGTTCAAAGGGATACCTTATGCTTACTCGGGCGATAGTAGCGAAGGTGATTTTTTCTTCGGTGCGCCTGACCGTTTTGAACACAGTGTGATGCTGCCTCTAGCACAAGCGGTGACCGAAAATAATTCGTATACAGACTTTGGGAACATATGCCCTCAGTTTGGCTCAACAGAATTGTACTCAGAGACCTGCCTTTACTTGAACGTATGGAGACCTAATAATGCGACTTCAGGTGATTTATTACCTGTGTATGTTTATATCCATAGTGGTTCGTTTGAAACGGGATCTGGACACCTGCCCAATATAATTCCAGATGTCGCCGTTGCACAAAGTACAATGAGTGATAACCCCTTTATCGCTGTTACTTTTAACTACCGTCTTGGTTTATTGGGAAAACGGTGGGTTGAAGATGCAGGTCAAACGAAAGGAGGCAACTTTGCGGTTGGTGATCAAAAGCGAGCTCTAGAGTGGGTTAGCCAACATATCGAAGACTTTGGCGGAGATAGTACAAACGTCACTGTATTTGGGCAAGGTGCTGGTGCGACATCAATTAATGCGCTTCAGCAAACAACCAGTGGAGAGCGCGATCCTGAAGATGATATTGCCGGTAATTTCTTTAGCAGAGCGATTATGCAAAGTTTACCGCTCGGACTTTCATTTGAATCATACGCTGCAGCGAAAGACCAATACGACACTTTAGAAACTGCAATGGCAACGCTGTATCCTGATTTAAGTATTAACCAATTGACGGTTGATCAGATTTTAGAACTACAAAAACAAGTAAAAGCAGAAATAACGGGACGCTTGTTTGGTTTACCTGACCAAACCATCGAAAGTATGGTCAGTGACATCTTGGGCTGGATTGAAGATGGCGATAGCACGGAATCGATTGTGGCGAAGCTTACTTTGAAATACGCATCGGATATTGCAGCAATCGAACCGCGAGCGAAATTACTTCCCTTTTCACCCTACATTGAGTCCCATCGTGAGTGCATAAAGACATTCCTTGGGGTTTGCACAGAATATGAGGAATACCCAGGCTATCACGTAACAAGCCTCGCTCATGAAGCTCCTTTAACCGTCCCTTCTATTATAGGATTTAATAACAATGAAACGGATAGTTATATAGCGGAGTTAAAGTTACTATTCTTGATTAATATAGAATTATTACCGGGTATTAAATTACTTGATGTTGTCCTATTTTTAATAGGAGATAATGATGATATTCGTGATTTGCCACAAATAGCAGATATACCTGCGTACACGTTAATATCATCAATCCTATATGTAGATCGGTTGACCGACACGCCTTTACGCTTTGATGATTTCTCACCATCGGAAAATCCTACCACTTTAGATGGGGTATCAGAAGAGATAAGAAAGTTTAATCAATTAAATAATCAATTGATATATAAATGTGCTATTCGTGATTACGCAAAAGAAGTCGATCATGACATCACTCCTATCATTTATCATTTTGACTATGTCGCAAGTTTTAATAACCAGCTGATTGAAGACTCTATTTTTGACACAATAGGTAATTTGGCTTGCTTCGGTGGAAAAGCCTGTAACCAAGCTGAAATTCCTTTTGTATTTAATCGATTATATAACCAAAGCGGATCGAAGATAGCGCCTGATGAAGGTGACCTTCTTCTTATGGGAGAAGTATCGAGTTTGTGGTTTAGCGATGAATTATTCAACCCTGAATATCGATACCAAGAAGATACAGATAACATATTGGTGATAGTTAATAATGCCACGGATGATGGTGGCGAAATAAACAAGAATATTACAGCGTGGGATGCTACGATAAATATGGGTATTGATGCTAGCACATCACAAGGTATTTGTGATGCTATTTACTAAGTCGTCTTTTATTACAGTGAGGTAGGAATGATGCTACATATGCTAAATAGAGTTTGTTGGATAGAGATGAAAGTAAATCATCGAAATTTTTTTTATTTTATTTCGTAGATCTTGGTGCGTAAGTTTCTTTTCTTTTATTTTGATACTCTCTAATATTGCTAATGCAAAAGAAGCTTCGATTTTTGAGCAGTATGGCATACCGGAACACCTACCTAAGTATGGTATTAGTACTTTATCTCAAGGTGATCATATTGTTGAGCACGTTCGTAAAGTCACTTCAATTAATGAGGAGGCTTCATCTTCATCTTTTTATTTAGTGCAAACAACAGATTTAAAGGGAAATATTGATTTGAGGATTAAATATTTTCAGGATCAAATTTCTCAAATCGATGGTGAACCTTCACTCTCAGAAGATGGTGGAGCGATAGACTCCATTGAATATTTGACTAAAACAGAATATCGACTTCGCGCCTACTCAGATAGTTACGATCGGTCTTCGGTTACCGTTGAAGAATTAGATGAACGTCGTGCAATTGTACGTTTTAACTATTCTAAGTATCAACTACCTCAAGATGTCGCCTATTTTCGTTTCATGCGAGTTGAGATAAGTGTTGAAGATCGCAAGCCTGTTAAAATGGTGATCACTAATTCGCAACCATTTACCTATGGTACTTATAGAATTGAGGATTATAGACAAGAAATCTTAATCAGTGAGCGTTACAATGGTCAATTTTACGTTAAAAGCAAAACCATTGTGGCAAACGGAGTAACTAGAAAAAAAGAAAAGCTTACTCTGTCATTGCTCATGACTCCCGTCGCTTTTTATGACGATGTAGATGGTGTCGAAGTTCTAGATAGTGAAAAGCTTGAAGAAGCATCAGATCCTCGTATTCGAGAAGAAAAGGTCGAGGTCAGTAGTTTTTTCCCACTGATGGGAGACTTAGTCCGTAGACAAGGTATTGATATTCCTCTTCCATACGGTTTTTCTGTCGCTTATCGCAATCAAGATATGGATCTTGGCTTTCAATCTTTTAATTTAGGTCTCGGAGCATTAGGCCTTCAGAATTTAGATAAGGACTTTGAACCGACAGAGACCTTCGCCAAAGTTAATGCTGAGAGTTTTAGTATAAGGGGAGATGTCTATATTTTGCCTTTCTGGAATGTTTACGCTTTAGCTGGAAAGATTAAAGTTAAGGCAACCATTGATGCGCAATATACATCGGAGAGTTTAAACGAAGTTAAAGATAGTTTAAACGGCATCGATCCTGGATTAGGTGATGCCTTATGTAGTGCGCTAAGCAATGAAGGACTCCCTCTGTGTAGCCCTGGTCGATTGAAGCTTCCTTTAAGTCTTGACTATGATCTGTTAGGTGTGGGTACTACACTAGCCGTCGGGTATAAAGAATTTTTCGCCACGCTTAATATGACCGCATCTCAAACACGATTAGAGGGCTCTTCGAGCTGGGGTGATACTCTGTTTGTTGCTCAACCAATGGTTGGTTATCAGCTTGTTGATTATAGAGCTCAGTTATTAATTGGTGCTGAATATCAAGGCTTAGATTCTACGTTATCCGGTAATCTAGGTTATGTAGATGCGTTACAAGGTGAGTTCACTTATGACGTTGATGTTTCTTTAAATCAATGGGCTTATTTGATTGGTTTTAATAAGCAAATAGGTAAACACTATAATATCACAGCCCTTTATAATAAAGGTGAAACAAGAGAAGCATATACAGTTAGTTTGGGCTATCGATGGTAAATGATTGTGTTAATACTAAGCTGAAATATGGGGAGTATCCGTAGCTCAATTTATTTAACATTAATCTAACAATGTGGCCATGAAACATCTTAGTTTCTTATGGCCATTTTTTTGTTCGGGTAGCATTCTGATTTAAAGGCTCTCCGCCACTTGAAACGCAACACCTCACCCGCGAGAAGAGATGCATCAAGCACTTGCGTATTTTCATCCAAGCACATCGAAGTTGATTATAATCGAACAAGAAGGACAGTGCTCTTGGATATCTAAGCCCAGTTAACTTTAAAAAACAATATGTCGCTTATGCGTATTTCGGTGATTGCGATCGGCTGTTTCCCCCCGTGTCAGCATAGTTGTCGTCTAGATTTTTAAGGGGCGTTGTTAATGATCAAAT
>NZ_JBFRPK010000058.1:0-57520 GCF_041471965.1 Vibrio sp. 10N.261.51.A3 | reverse complement strand
CTACCTTGAAAAACACCGGTTATATTGAACCTAAAATGATTTTATAAATCGGCACTTTCATAATGGGAGTGCCGTTTTTTTGTTGGTGTATTTGATGGAAGATCGCGTTGAGGAGTCGGTTTTAAGGGGGTTTACAATGTAAATTGAAAGCGTAGGATCTGGATCGGTAAATGAAAGATCAATCATATTAATGGCGTTTGACGTCAAAAAATAAAACAGAAAAATGGCTGTTTTTTGAACTTAGCGCTCACTTTTGTGATTAGCTCGGTGAATTGTTGAACTGAATTGGACATGATGTGTCAATTGTCAGTAACCACTAAAGACCTATAGGACAAAGGTATGCCAGATCTCTATTGCAAAGGATGTAAAAAAACAACACTACATAAGTCTATAATGAAACGTTGTGAATCAGAGCCCGAGACAACCCCTGGCCGTATGATGCAATGGACGTCAAAGCTATTTAGTGGAAACTTGTACTACGATATGGAAACTCAGCACTTCTGCCGCACGTGTAACTGCCGTTGCGAAACAGGAAGTACTGTTCCCCAAGTTGGTTTAGCTTAATTTACAGTAAGCGCTCACTAACTTAGATCAAAAAACCTCCGTTTTAGGAGGTTTTTGCGTTTCTATGCTATGCGGCTTTGAGTGCTAGCTCGGCATCAATGGCGTCGCCATCAATCTTCACATCCCAACCATAGTTTGAGTACTCATTTGCTAGTGCCTGAGCAACATCTTTTGATACCGTTACGTGTGTCCATGAACCAATACCGTAAGGTTTATATGCGAGTTCTTGCGTTTTCATAATAGAGTCATCCTTTCTCTTTGATAATTATATTATTCACTTTGGCCTATATCCTTTCTTTCGTTTCCGGCTCAACTTATTTGTTAATCGGGTCATTTCTATAATAATTTGTTAATAACTAGAGTTTGATTTATAAGGGTTCTTATCTATTTGTATGTATTTATATTTGGTGTGAATGTCATCCGTGCATTTAGTTTTTAAATGTGTGAGCGAGGTTTTCTTCGATTGCACTTGGTATGGAATATACTGAGCGGAATTTAGAATGTTTAAGGAATGTTATGTCTCAGCATCAGCTCGATCGTATCGATAAAGAGATACTAAGAATTCTGCATATGAAAGGGCGTTTACCTGTTGTTGAACTGGCAAAACAGGTCAACCTTACTACGTCACCTTGCTCTGATAGACTCAAGCGATTGGAGAAAGAGGGCTACATCACGGGCTATCATGCTGAGCTTTGTTCAGAAAAGCTGGGACTCGATGTTCAAGTCTTTATCCATATCCGTCTCGACCAGACTAGCTTTTCGATCTTCGACAAATTTGCCCAAGCGGTAGAGATGATGCCTGAGGTGGAAGAGTGCTACTCACTGTCGGGTGACTTTGACACCATGATCAAGGTTCGAGTGAAAGACATGAAGGCGTATCAAGCGTTTATGGCAACTAAGTTGGGCACCCTACCTGGTGTGATTCAGACACGCAGTGAAGTGGTGATTGAAGAGCACAAAAAGGGTTTTGGCGTGAACCCTGAGTTGTTGGCAACTCTAAAATAGTGGCCTGCTTTCGCCTTACCAAGGTGATTTAGATATAAAAAATGGAAGCTAATAAGCTTCCATTTTTTGTTGAGCGTCATATAAAGAGCAATCCGATAAACTTGTTCGGCTTACAGCGTAATGGCCGCAGAGATTAAGCCAATCACACCACCGAATACACCGCCCCAAACCACAAGCCAGCCAAGGTGTTTCTTGATCATGGTCTGAACCATCTCTTTAACCAGTTTAGGTGTTAGTTCATTCAAGCGCTGATCGATGATCGCCTCAATGTTCTCTTTAATTTCATCCATCATCGCAGGCGATTCTAGCTCGTTTTTGATGGCATTTTTTACAGAATCACTCTTGCTGATTTCAATCACAGATTCTTGCATCTTCTCAACAAACGGTGCTTTCATAGGCTCTAGTGCTTCTGTGCCACCAAACATTGCCAACATACCGCCAAACTGTGAGTTCTCGATAACATGCACCAGTGAGTCGAATGCAGGGTTAAAGTCGATCTTCTGAATCACAGGCTCTAGATTGAGCGACTTTCCTGTCATCTCGCTGCTTAGGAAGCGGTCGATGTTACTTTCTGTAAAGAATTGCTCCATCATCAGTTGCTTGATGGCTGCCTTGAACTCTTCAAAGCGCGCTGGAATAACGCCAGAACCGTATAGGCCGGGTACTTTCTCGAACAACATGTGAATCGCAAGCCAGTTGGTGATGGCACCAGAAAAGGCGAATAGGCCTGCGTAAAGCAAGTATTGGTTTGCTGTCGCATAGCCGCCAGCAAGCAGTGCTAACGCAATAACGTTAGTTAAGACACTTTTGTTCATGGTTGATCTCTAGAAAGAATATTGCGCGCATTTTAAGAAAAAAACGCCAAGAAAAAAACAAAAGGATCGATGAAGTTTATTTGGCAGGTAGCAAAGAGCACCAAATAGCAGGCATAAAAAAGGCTAGCCTCCCCCCGAAGTCTAGCCTTATTCCAGAACGCGCAAGCGAGGCGTCTTTGGTGTTAATGTCATTATATAATTACAACATAACATTCTGCTATATGTAATTTACCGTTAATTAACAAATTGGTGTGAATCACATCGCACTTTTAAAATAGCACAAAATTTAAGCGTTCGTAGCTTGCTCAAGATCATCGGCAATGAAGCCACCAGTCTGGTGATTCCATAGCTGCGCATAAATACCATTCTGGTTAATCAGCTCTTGGTGCGTGCCTTCTTCTACGATATTGCCGGCATCAAGCACGATCAGGCGATCCATCGCAGCAATGGTCGACAGGCGGTGTGCAATCGCAATAACCGTTTTGCCTTCCATTAGCTCAATCAAGCTCTCTTGAATCGCGGCTTCTACCTCAGAATCGAGTGCAGAAGTGGCTTCATCGAGAACAAGTAAGGGAGCATTTTTCAAAAGAACACGTGAGATAGCGACACGTTGGCGCTGACCACCAGAAAGCTTAACACCACGCTCACCTACTTGAGCATCGTAGCCAACGTTGCCAAATGGGTCGGTTAGGGTTTCGATAAACTCATGTGCGTGCGCCTGTTTGGTGGCTGCGTAAACTTCTTCATCGGATGCTTCAGGTCGACCGTAAAGAATGTTGTCTTTGATCGAGCGGTGTAACAATGAAGTATCTTGGGTCACCATACCGATGTTGCTACGCAGCGAGTCTTGCGTCACTGTTGAGATCTCTTGATCGTCAATCAAGATGCGACCGCTTTCTACATCATGGAAACGCAGCAGCAGGTTAACCAAGGTTGATTTTCCCGCACCTGAGCGGCCTACTAAGCCCACTTTTTCGCCCGGCTTAATGTTGAGATTAAGGTTGTTGATCACGCCCTTGTTCTCGCCGTAGTTAAAGCTAACGTTGTCGAAGTTGATGCCGCCTTGTGGAACGTCCAGAGGCTTCGCGCCTTTCTTGTCTTGGATAGCGATAGGCTTAGACAGAGTTTTAATGCCATCAATCACGGTACCTAGGTTTTCAAACAGACCACCGATTTCCCACATGATCCATTTCGACATGCCGTTAATACGCAGAGCCAAGCTGACCGCAATCGCGATCGCACCCACGGTGATCGCGTTGTCTAACCATAGGTAGATAGAGATACCCGCAATGCTGAACACCAATAGATAGTTAGCGAACTCAACGCAGATGTTGAAGCCAGTAACCAAGCGCATTTGGCGATGAACCGTATCTAAAAAGCCTTCCATGCCTTCTTCTGCGTATTCGGTTTCTCTTTTACTGTGTGAGAACAATTTCACGGTGGCGATGTTGGTGTAGCTATCAACAATACGACCCGTCATCAATGAACGAGCATCCGCTTGCTCTGAAGAAACGTCTTTTAGCTTTGGCACGAAGTGCAGTTGAATACCGATGTAAACGAAGAGCCAAATCAGCATCGGGGCCATCAAGCGCCAATCTGATTCAGCAAGCATGAACAGCATCGCCGTGAAGTAAACCGTTACGTAGACAAACACATCGACCATTTTGGTCACGGTCTCACGCACCGCGAGCGAGGTTTGCATCACTTTAGTCGCGACACGTCCGGCGAAGTCATCTTGATAGAAGGACAGGCTTTGCTTCAAAAGGTAGCGGTGTGCTAACCAACGAATCGACATTGGGTAGTTGCCCAGCAAAGTTTGGTGAAGCAATAGCGAGTAAACACTGATCAAGATTGGCATCACAACCAACAGCAGAATACCGAGCCCCATCAATGTCGATTCGTTGTCTGCTAAGAAAGTGTCTGGGTTGCTTGTTGATAGCCAGTCGACCAATTGCCCCATGTAACCGAACAGCGCGACTTCGATGATCGCGATGGTCATGCTCATCAACCCGAGCAAAATCAATGGTTTTTCGAAACCTCGAGTGTAATGGCGGCAGAATGCCAGTATGCCAGTAGGAGGCTGTATCGGCTCTCCCTTTGGAAAGGCTTCAGTAAAGCCTTCAAATTTCTTGTACATAGATTTCCCTTTATAAACTAGTGCATCTATAAGCGACTGCATCGTTGGTGCAGCTTTGTTTTTATGGTCTTGATTCGAAATTTAACTGCCTTAGTTTGAAATTATATAAGCGCCCATGGGTTCTTATCAGCATTAAGTCATTCGATGGATTTTGTTCTAGCGCCTATTTAGGCACTTGGCTTTAAAACACTAAAACTTTGTCTAAGCGATACAGGAAAGGTCCAAAGAGTGTCTTTCATGACGCGTATTTTAGATTGAATTAGACAGGAAAAGTTAAGCTTATTTCAAACGTAATTGATTGTTATGCAACGGTGATAATCCTAACGTTAAATGGATTGAATTGTAATCAAAACTCGTGATGGGCGAGAAAATGGAATCAGAATATTTATCCATAAAGTGACTTAACGAATATGCATACAGTTGGTTCTTTCTGATGTGCTGTTATCTTGCAGTAAAAATTACCGATTAATCTAAGATCTGCAGTAATTGTTTGGGATAAATATTCAAATCAATATTCTTTTCAGTGAATCTTGTCGTAACAAGTTGTTTACAATTCTGAAGTAAATAAAAGATAGGGACGGTTGAAATGTTAAACCTACACAAAAAATCACTTCATATCACTAATGTTCAAAACGCCAATTGCGTTGTTATGGTGCCACCAAAAGAGTTTAAATTTAACGAAGAAACAGCACGTGATAACGAATTTCAGCACAGAGTTAATCTGACCGAAGCTGAGGTGAAAGTAGAAACGATGGCCGAATTTAAAGCTATGGTCGCTTCGTTGCGTAAAGAAGGTGTGCAAGTTGTAGAGTTTGATTACCCAGAATTGGGCGTTGAAACTCCGGATGCTGTTTTCCCAAACAACTGGTTCAGTACCTGTAGTGATGGAAGCTTATTCACGTTCCCTATGGCGTGTGAAAACCGTCAGAATGAAGTTAAGCCAAATGCTCTTATTGAAGCGTTAGAAGCGTCGGGTCGCATTGTTAACCATAGCGAGTCTCTAGAGTCTTACATCGCGCAAGGTTCTTATCTAGAGAGCACGGGCGTGATGGTGATCGACCATATCAACAAGACCATCTACGCTGCGCTTTCTCAGCGTTGTGACCGCGAAGTGTTAGAAGATTATGCGAAGCGCATTGGTTATTCTCGCGTGGTGTCATTCCAAACAGCACTGCCGTCTGGTCAGCCGATCTACCACACCAATGTGATGATGGCGATTGGTGATAATTTCTGCGTGATCTGTGATGAAGTGATCCCAGAGTTTGAGCGCCGCTTTGTGGTGAAGTCGCTTGCTAAAGATAAGCAGGTTATCTCTATCTCAATTGATCAGATGAACCGTTTCTGTGGCAACATCCTGCAGCTTGAAACCGTGAATGGCGACAAGGTGATCGCGATGTCTCAATCGGCTTACGATGCGTTTTCTCCAGCCCAGTTAGCTCAGCTTTCGACGCATGGAAAACTGCTGCCATTTAACGTGAAAACGATTGAAGACATTGGCGGTGGTTCGGTGCGATGCATGTTGGGTGAGGTGTTTTTACCAACGCGAGTAAATCGTCTGTAACAAGCACTCACTTTCAGTAATGAATCTTTGAATACCACTCTTATCGCAGAGTGGTATTTTTGTTTTTGTCTTTCACATATAAGAGAACAGAGCTCGATACAGGAGTCAACGCGCAAAAGCTAATGGAAATAAGCTATGAAGCGTCCTTAAAAGCTCTGTGTTCGATGAACTGAGCCGACAGTGTTACGACTTCTTTGGAGTAGACAAGCGCCGTGTGGTTGAGTTTGAGGGCGTAAGTATCCGTTGCTCCTCTCAGGTTGGCGTCTTCGAGTGTGACTGTGCCATCGCCCGGGTTTTTCCCCAGTACAATACGTCCAACTCCGGCGTCGTAGGTGCCTGTAATCACGCCAATCGGCACATCAATATCGTAGTCACCCAAGCCATCACTTAAGATCATTTTGCTCGAACCAAATATAAATCCAAGACCATGATTCGAAAGCGTTTTGGCTATGGTTGCCCCATTGTGCGGCGTACCTGCGGTAATAATGCAGGTGTCTGCAAAGTCGGGTTGGTAGAACTTAAAGTAGTGGCGAATCAGCAAGCCACCGAGTGAGTGACCAAAGAAATAGACCTCATCGTACTCATTAAAGCGAGCATTTACGAAGCGATTGAGGCGTTTGGCTGCAGAAGGGAAACGCAGCGAGTTGTAGGCAAACTTGTGCGTTGTAAAGCCGCGTTTTTTGAAGTTTCTATCCAGATATAGCATGATCAACGCAGGCATATATAGACCATGAATTAAAACTATATGTTTGTTTTTATTATTCATTTTTGTCCTCCGTCTGATGATGTCCCCAGTATATTTAGTCGCAAATCTAAACTCAATAAAACTTGCTACGAATGGGGCACAAAAGACAGAGGTGTACGTTATAAACAGTGCGTTCGTCATAGAGAAAAGGTGGGTTAGTCAGATCTCACTCCACCATACACATCTATGGTTAATCCGCCTTGTTTGGCGTAAGTATTGGGTGTTAGACTTTTTACCTTATTGAAGCTTTTCTCTAATGTCCTTTATCGCCAAGTTTTGCAATCCATGTCGAACTAAGCTCTTTTAATATCTTACGAATCAGTTCGCTGTGTCTATCTGTTTGACTTGCCGATATCTAAGGCACCAGTAGATCTTATGATTCTGAATTTTCAGTTTTGGTTAGCTCAGTATCCACCTGCTTCACTTTTTGCTTCCGGTTCAACCAAAACTTTGATTACGCCTTTTTGTAGGATCAGGTTATTAGGGTAGGTGATAATGTTGCCCGAACTGTGTCGAAGAATAACATGGAACATGGTGATATCGATGATCACACCGCAGATGTCTTCGTCTTTCTCCGCGACTCTTACTCTGTCGCCAATGCGATAAGGGAAGACGAAAAATATTAGTACGCTGGCTGTGAGGTTACTTAGAATCGACCATTGCGCGAATAAAGCGACACCCAGCACCGCAAATATCGAAGACAAGAACAGAGAAATATCACCAAAACCCAAGTTAAGAACAATCGTAAACACAGCGATGAAGAGTAGAAACAGAACAATATTGAAACACTTAATCACGAACTGCTTTCGCTTCAATTCGACACGTTTATTTTCCGCTAATGTTTCTATCCAGTTCTTACCTAAGCGTTTGATCACCCAATACACAGTGATAAGAAGTAAACCTAAAACTACTTGTCTAAGCCACATATTGGATTGCAAAAACTCAACCATTAAATAAACCTCAATTTTTTCAAAATAACGACCTCTGCCGCTATGACCACGAGCAGCCCAACGCAAAATAGTGGAAATGCTATCGGGTTATCTGTTCCGGGTATCCCAGCGATATTGACACCCAGTAAACCGGTGAAAAACCCAGCAGGGAGGAAAATACCTGCAATGATAGAAAATAGGTACGTATTTCTATTCATTTTTTCAGCTTGTTGCTGACTTAGGCTCGCTAAAAATACATTAATTTGTTCGATGTAAAACTCAACAGACTCGTTAATTCTCAGGATGGTATCAAGGCTGTTCTTTATATGACTGTTGTGCTTACTCAATGGCGCAGGTAGGTCACTCATTAAATCTTCAAAAACGTATTTCTGTGGCTTCAAATAACGCCTTAGTCTGAGTAGCCTTGAATGTAGAGCGTTAATGGATCTTATGTCGATATTGGATGTAGATTCTAACTCGTCAATTAATAGTTCGACGGGTGCTAGGAAGGTTGAAATACTGTGGTTGATTCCACGGATCATGCCCAACAACACATCAGGTAATGATGTAGGGCCTTGGTTTTGTTTGAGATCAGATATCAGATTACTGACCGCTTTTGAAGGAACTTTACGTGTCGATATTAAAGTGCCTTTGTACCATAAGATGCGTAGGCTAAGCATGTCGTCAGGGTTAGCACCTTCGTTTAGATTAATGCCTCGCAGAATCATCAAAAAACAGTCGTGGCCAAATTGTTCGAACCGAGGGCGGGTGTCATCGGTGAGTAATGAATCGATGATGGCATTTGGAACCGTATTACTGTGGAGCCATTCTCTCAAACCGTCAGCATCTCTTTGGCAGTGATACCAAGTTGATTGCTCGAATGAGGCTGGGCTGGTGGTGTGTTCATGTGCCACCCCCTCAGAAAATTGCCAGCTTGAAATTATGAAAGCGTCCATTCATTTGTCCTTAATGATATGACGTAAACATTGATATTAGGCGCCATTCAGGCGCGGTATTGAACTGAGCTTAATCGTGGTAAGTTCAATGAGCGATGTGAGTGAGATGAAGTCTAATAAGACATGTTGGTCTTTGGAGTACGACGGACTCTTCCATTATTGTCTCTATTAAATGTAGCTCATTGTTTCGTCGTTATAAATTAGCACTCTGGCTCCATGTTAGCGACAAAAAAAAGAAAAGACCGAGGTCTTTTCTTTTTAGGGGAGGTTGCGGAGAGCTTGCTCAGGCAACTCGAGTTTTCCGATGGTTTACATAAGCAAAAGCACTAGCGACAAGAAGCAAAAATGTCTTGGTTCTCTCGGTATTCTTTGGTTTGCACGTCCATTAGGCCAAGCAAGGAGTCGAACAGGTTATCGTGAGAAAAGCTCTGCTCTTTCCCCGCCTTTCTTAAGCAGGTTTGGTTTATCCCTTTCTGCTCGGCGAAGCCATCAGACATCCACATGATCATAGGCACATGGGTTTGCTCTTTCGGTGCCAATGAATAAGGCATACCGTGCAAGTAGACGCCGTTTTCCCCTAAAGATTCACCATGATCGGAAATGTACATCAGCGCCACGTTGTACTTATCGGTGAGTTTCTCTAGTTTTTGCATAGCCTGTGAGAGAAAGAAATCCGTATACAAGATGGTGTTGTCGTAGGTGTTAACCACTTCCTCTTTGGTACAGTTTTCGATATCTGCACGAGCGCAGTCAGGCGTAAATTTCTTATGTTCTTCTGGATAACGCTCAAAGTACGTTGGGCCGTGAGATCCGGCAATGTGATAGAAAATGATGCTATCTTGCTTGAGATCTTGCGTATCTTGTTCGAAGTTCTCTAGCATCGCTGTGTCGTAGCATACGTCGTTATTACACAATGGGTCGCTGTCTTTGGCGACGAGAGTCATCTCTTTGATTCGATGTGCGACCGCCTTGTCTCCACCATCGTGCTCTCGCCAGATAGAGTGAATGCCCGCGCGGTTCATAATGTCGACTACGTTATCTTGGTTGTAGGCTTTGTCGCGATCGTAGTTGCTTCGGTTCATGTTAGAAAACATACACGGCACAGAAACCGCAGTGGCTGTTCCGCATGACTGAACATCAGAGAAAAAGATCGGATTATAGGGTTTGGTATGAGCATTGGTTTCTTTCTCATAGCCATAATATTGGTAGTTATATACACGTGCTGTTTCACCAAGAACAAACACCAATAAGGTCGGTTTGGTTGCCGCTTTTGCTTGTGGCTTGAGTTGAGCATCTAATCCCAATTCTTGATAGGGGATGGGCTGTTTGATGTAGGTGTTATTGATGTATTTGACTGTTGATGCTACGTATTCGGTCGGAATGATCATCTTTTTAAGATGAGAGTTATTACGACCAATCGACACATAATCTTTGTAAAACAACCCGGTAATGATGGCAATGACGATCAACGAAGAGAGCAATCCAATCGCCTTCCCAATAGCAAAATCTTTCCAAGATTCTCTTTCAAGATCCGTAAATAAAAGCAGCAGTGACGGGACTCCTCCCATCAGAACAAACCATAAAATAGAATAGCTGCTTAGGTAGCTAGCAGCCTCTCCGCTGTTGGTTTCGAAGACGTTTTCTATCATTCCATAGTCTACAAAAATGCCGTAGTTGAACATGCTGTAGCTGACTAAGGTTGAGGTGATCAGCAATAAGATGAAAAACGGCTTAGAGAAAATAGGCCAGTTGAAGACTTGGAAGATTAAATTAAAGGCAGCAAGGAAGAAGATAGGAATGGAGATAAGAAACGCAACGCTTTCAGACTTCGATGCCTGAACAATACTAAACAGTTCTTGGGAGAGAGGTAGATTGACGACAAGCAGATAATACACGGCCAACACAAAAGGCAGCTTGTTTATCGACATGTTAAAGCTTGGTAGATTCATAGGTCTTGTTTTCCTGCGTCTCTTATCCCTTTATTTTAGTCTCGCTACCAAGAAAGCTCTAATATCAACGCATAAAGCTCAGTAAGTAATGGTGAGCGATAAACCGGCTAAAGTGAAATGACGCGATAGTGCGTGTAGAAACAAAAAATTCACTTTACTGAGTGACCTTCATGACAAGGTGGAACAGCAAAGTGAATTAGTATGTTCAGCTTATTCTATGTGGTTCAATCACATTAGAAGTTGTAAGAACCACCGAAGCTAATGCTGTTGAAGGCAAGCGTGTGGTCACCAGCTGATATCTGAGAGTTCTTAAATTGGACCGTGTCGTCTACGCTTACTGCATCCGCTTGCGAGATTAAGCGTAGCGTTAGGTGTTCGATTGGCGTGTATTCAACACCTACACCAAAGTGGAAACCCGTACCGCTGTCATCAGCGTAACCAGCACTCTTATTTGCGTTTAGGTCAACAGAGCTTAAACCAGCCAATACGAATGGGCGGATTGTGTTGTCGAATGTGTAACCAAGATTTGCTGACAAAGAAACAGACGTCGGAGACAGCTTTTCAGCGCTATTTTTGTAGTTTGCGTAATCTGTGTAGCCAAGTTCAACACCTACGATACGGTTGAATTGGTAGCCGCCGTATAGGTTGTAGCCCATGCCATCTGAATCTAAGCTACCGTGACCGTCTGTGTCAGAATCTTGGTAGACACTAAGTCCGCCACCAATGTACGCACCGCCGTCAGTACCTGCTGCTAAAGCTGGAAGAGAAACTGCGCTGATTAAACCCAGTGCTAATGCTGATTTCGTTATCTTGTTCATCTTTGTTACTCACTCTTAAATGTCATGCCAGTATCAATAATTTTTATTTTGCGACCTTTCGACCGTTGGTGAGTATTATTCCGTAGTCTTGTATGTATTACTGTATGGCTTTGTAAGCTGAATCGTTACATAGTAGAAAAAATACACATCAGGTTGCTTAGTGAGTCAGGCTGTTTAAAACAAGGAATAAACATGCTAACGAAACAAAACACAGGTTTGGTGGTTGTGGACGTACAAGGCAAGCTCGCACGCCTTGTTGATGAGAGCGATACGCTGATTGCTAATTGCGGGAAGTTAGCTCAAGGAGCGCAGGTTTTGGGGCTGTCAATTATTCGTTTGGAGCAGAACCCAGAGAAGCTAGGTGCTACAGTCGACGAACTTAATGACTTGCTGAATGATGCAAAGCCGATACCTAAATTCACTTTCAACGCGTGTGATGAGCCCAAGTTTGTTGAGGCGGTTCAAACCAAGGATGTAGAGACTTGGTTGGTGTGGGATTGAGGCTCATATTTGTGTTTATCAAACCGCATTGGGTTTGTTGGAGCTTGGGTACAGGGTTCAGGTAGTTGGCGACTGTATTGGTTCACGGACAGCATTGAATAAGAAGTTGGCTATCAGCCGATTACAGGACGCTGGTGTCCAAATTACGGGATTAGAAATGAGCTTATACGAGCTAGTGAAAGATTGCCGCGCACCAGAATTTAAGCTCATTCTATCCTTGATTCGTTAATCACCGAGAGGCTGTCTGTCGCCCCCACCTCGGTAGGAATCTAACGCAACCTTCAAGCGACGCAGCTTGTCGCGCGAGCGATTCTTATGATTGACCGCGATTCCCATAGAAAGCACATCCACTAACGCCAACATGGCGTAGCGAGAAGCCGACGGTTTGTAGATGAAGTCAGTTTCCATATGTTTGATGGGCAACAAGATATCGGCAATCTTTGCCAGCGGTGTATCTTGTGGGGTAATTGCGATGATCTTAAGCCCGTACTGCTTAGCCAGCTCTGCGGTTTCAGTAATCACAGGCGTGAAACCGGTCGCGGAGATCATCACCATGACATCATTGACATCTGCTGTCGCAGCAACCATGCGTGACATTAAGCCATCATTGTACGACACCACTGGGTAGCCCAATCGGAACAGTCGGTGTTGCAGTTCTTGAGAGGCGATAGTCGAACCACCACCCATGCCGATAGCAATGATTTGTCTGGCGTTATGCAGCCAGCTGACTGCGGTTTCAACGTCTTGCTCTTTGAACAAGGTGCGGTTGATGTCTAGGCTTTGCTTGATCGATTCGTAGATACCTTGATAACCCGTTTGGTCAACCGGTTCGAGGATAAAGCGCTGGCCAACGGTTAGCGTCTGAGCCAACTTAATCTTCATATCACGTACGTTGCTGCAACCGATCGCTTTAGCAAAACGTGTAATGGTGGCTTCACTCACTTGAGCGCTTTCAGCAAGCTCTGTGATGCTGGCATTGGCAGCAAAATCAATGTCGTCCATGATCAGCTTAGCGACTTTTTTCTCTGCATCACGAAGAGCGGGAAAACGCTCCGTTATCTGTGAAATGATATCTACTTCTAAACTCAAGAATCCTGATCCTTTGTTGATGGGGCTAATCGTTATTACCTAGTTATTAAGAATCTAGCTCGTAAGAAGCAAGCTCTTTAGCTTTTTATGAGCACTAATCCATTAAAAACTAAGCCTTAGCCCCGTTAGTATATCTTATTGCTTCGCTGATTCTAGCTTATTGAAAAATCGAACTAGAAGCAGGTTTCCACCCAGTTTGTTACCTGATGGTCGTCATCGCTGATGGCAATGTAGTGCCACTTATCGAAGGTTAAACACGGGTGTGAGGTTGAGAAGGCAATCATGTCTCCCACTTCAATCTCAGAAGAGCCGTCCGTTTCAACAAAGGTATGCTGATCCATCACGGCGGTCGCAGTCAGCCCTTTCACAGAGATAGCTTTGCCATTGCGATAGCCGCGTTCGGCAATAGGTAAACCCGCATCAAAGGCCACATCACGCTTGCCTAGCCCAACCACTAGTTTAGTCGGTTCTGGGCGAGAGATTACATACGCCCATACCTCAAGTGCCGATTCCAGAGCTCCACCCAATTCACACGCGTAACCTTGGTTTACTTGGGCACGCTGCAACACTTTGCTTTGAGCGTCTAGGTAGATGCCTGTGTCGTGAATGGCATAACAACCCGGGCGGATGATCGCCAAGTAATCGGTTAGGTTCGCTAAACATTCTGCAACCACGTCATACCAAGCAGAGCCGGCACCCGTGATGATAGGTTGCCCTGCAATTAGGCCATCTGATGCGAGGCTTTCGACCGAAGTCAGCGCCTGTTTCAAGAAGGTGCGAATGTCTTGTTCTGCGTTGTCACCGTGAATCACACCCTCATACACCTCAATACCCGCGAGCGAAAGGGCAGGTGTGTCTTGGATGGTTTGAGCCAGTTCTAGAACTTCTTGTGGTGAACGACAACCACAACGACCGCCCGGCACACCAAATTCGATCAGTACTTTTAGCGTCTGCTTTGTATTAGCGAAATATTGGCTAAGTTGCTGCACGTTGACCGATGAATCCACACAACAGTAAAAGTCGACATCAAATTCACTGATCAGCTGTTCAACGATCGCCATGTTGGTTTTACCCACCAATTGGTTGGCCATGATGATTCGTTTTGCACCCGCCATAGCGGCAACTTCTGCCTGTGCAGGCGTTGCTACTGTAATACCCCAAGCGCCATTTTCTAGCTGTTGACGGAAGAAATCAGGCGTCATCGATGTTTTGCCATGTGGCGACAATTTAACCTGATGATGATCGGCGAATGATTGCATCCAATTCAGGTTATTGGTCAACGCTGATTGTTTGATAATTGCTACCGGAAGCGAAATGTCTTCATCAACCAGTCGATAAACACCGTTCTCAGATTGTGATACTGCTCTCCCTTTTTGGCCTTTTTCAGTCAAGATGAAACTATCCTTTTGATACTTTATAACATCTTTTTGTGCAGGGTTATGTTTCATTGCTGATTCCTAACATGATTTAAGTGGTTGTTATTTAATGTTTAAATATATCTACAATGTGTTTTATGATAGAAACTATCGCACAAATTAAAATATTATGTGTGTTTTGTCACTGAAAATAATCGGCTGGATTTCTAATATAGCTCCATCAACACAGTGGATTGAGAGAGTGAAAAATGTTGTTCGATACGATAATCAAAAATGTAGAGGTGTTTGATGGCACCGGCGAACAATCGTTTTGTGCCGATGTAGCAATCCGAGATGGAAAAATCGCCGAAATTGGCAAAGTCGATCATGAAGATTGTAGCCAGTTGGTTGAGGGAGCTGGCTTAGCATTGGCTCCTGGATTCATCGATGTACACACACACGACGATACCAATGTAATTCGTTACCCAGACTGCCTACCAAAGATCAGCCAAGGCGTGACAACCGTAATTGTTGGCAACTGTGGCATCAGCGCATCGCCAACGGTTTTGGCGGGCGATCCACCAGACCCAATGAACCTATTAGGCGCGCAGGCTGATTTCAAATACCCAACCTTTGCCGCGTATGCACAAGCCGTAGAGCAAGCGCAACCAGCGGTGAACGTAGCAGCGTTAGTTGGTCACACCACACTGCGTAACCAAGTGATGGACGACCTACAACGCACCGCAAGCGAAGAAGAAATCGCGGTAATGCAAACCAACCTTGATTTAGCGATGGAGCAGGGTGCACTGGGTTTGAGTTCAGGTTTGGCTTACGCCAGCGCGAAACAAGCTAATGCCAA
The DNA here is from genome assembly GCF_041471965.1 of Vibrio sp. 10N.261.51.A3. Lineage (NCBI taxonomy): Bacteria > Pseudomonadati > Pseudomonadota > Gammaproteobacteria > Vibrionales > Vibrionaceae > Vibrio > Vibrio sp. 10N.261.51.A3. The sequence continues at coordinate 42,237 of NZ_JBFRPK010000058.1, read as the reverse complement.
CGAAGTGATGCAGTTAGCGAAAGTGCTTTCTAGCCATGGCGGCATCTATACCACGCATATGCGTACCGAATTTGAAGAGATCTTAAGCGCGATGGAAGAAGCGTTTGAGACTGGGCAATACGCGAAAGTACCGGTTGTTATCTCTCACCTTAAATGTGCAGGTGCAGGTAACTGGGGCAGAACCGTTGAAGTACTTGATTTGATGGACAAGGTTTCTGAGCACCAAGATGTGTCTTGCGACTGCTACCCATACTCAGCGAGCTCTTCGACATTAGATTTGAAACAGGTGACGGACGATTTCGATATCTTCATTACTTGGTCTAAAGCAAAGCCAGAACATGCAGGCAAAACGCTTAAGCAGATTGCTGATGAGATGAACCTACCACTGATGGACGCAGCAAAAGCGCTTCAACCAGCCGGTGCGGTTTACCACTGCATGGATGAGAACGACGTAAAGCGCGTATTGAAATACAAGCTGACCATGGTTGGTTCTGATGGTTTACCCAATGACCCGCATCCACATCCAAGATTGTGGGGCACCTTCCCGAAAGTCTTAGGTCATTACTGCCGAGATGAAAAACTGTTTGCGCTACCAGAAGCGATTCACAAAATGACCGGAATGTCTGCGAAGCGCTATAACCTCGCGGGAAGAGGTGAGATTCGCCAAGACGCATTTGCCGATTTAGTTTTATTTGACCCAAAGAATATTAAAGACACAGCAACATTTGAAAATCCTATGTCAGTTGCTGAGGGAATCGAAAGTGTATTTGTAAATGGTGAGTTAACTTACCAAAAAGGAAAAGTGAAAAATAATCGTTCAGGCGTTTTTATTTACCGTAATTAGAATTTAATTATTTTATTAGATATACAGTAATAAGAAAACGACGAATTAATTTAAATATATTGGAACAGAACCAATATTATCTATAAAGAAGTGGAGTTAAAAAATGACTATTAAACGTTACGGTGTTGAAGGCGGTACAGGTACAGGCGGACAACATTTACCATTTGCACGCGCAACTGAAGCGGGTGGTTTCCTATACGTTTCTGGCCAGACACCGATGACAGATGGTGAAGTGGTAGAGGGTGGCATTGTTGACCAGTCTCGCCTAGCGATCCAAAACTGTGTCGATATCATGACTGAAGCGGGCTACGCCCTAGAAGACGTAATGCACGTAAAGGTTGTGCTAACGGATTCTCGTTACTTCCAATCTTTTAATAAGGTATTCAAAGAGTTCTTCGGTGCTAACCCACCGGCTCGTATCTGCATGGTTTGCGACCTAGTTGTAGACGTGAAGGTTGAAGTAGATGTGACTTGCTACCGCGCGGATCGCGTTTAGTAATAACCTAATCACAATTACCTACTTAGAGAGTATTACTGCCATTATTCTTAGTACTTGGTACAACAGTTGCGACTATGGTCGGCACGGGTTCAAGTATGGGCGCGGTTGGCTTTGGCTACGCAAATGGTTGGGCGGGTGCTCTGTACGGAATAGGCGGTGCTGTCGGCATCCTATTGCTTGCACTTTGGTTTGCTCCGGTTCGTAAACTGAACTTCATGACCATGAGTGAAGAGCTGGCTTATTACGTTGGCGCTAACCGAATCGTAAAAAACGTGGTTGGCCTACTTATCTTTATCGCGTCAATCGGTTGGTTAGGTGCGCACATTCTAGGTGGCGGCATGTACCTAGCGTGGATTGCAGACATCGACCTTAACCTTGCGAAAATTATTATTGCTGCAGCTTTCACTATCTACGTTGTTATCGGTGGTTACACAGCAGTTGTATGGACCGATACGATTCAAGCAATCATCCTTTTTGCTGGCTTCATCCTAATGGCGGTAATGTCTGTTGATCACATTGGTGGCATGGACAACCTTTACGCTGCGATGGACCCTGCTGCTACAAGCTTTTTAGCAATCGATAAACTGGGCATTCTGCCTGCTGTTTCTCTGGCTGTGGTTATCGGTGTGGGCGTACTTGCAACACCTTCATTCCGCCAGCGTATCTACTCTGGTAAAGATGTTTCAACTATCCGTCGCTCTTTCGTGGCTTCTGGTGTGTTGTACCTTTTCTTCTCTATTATTCCAGCAATCATAGGTATGGCGGCACACGCTATTGACCCAACGCTGGATAACCCGAACTTCTCGTTCCCTTACATTGCAGCGACGGTACTACCTGTTAGCGTAGGCATGATTGTTCTTATCGCAGGTCTATCAGCAACCATGTCGAGTGCAAGCTCAGATGCGATTGCCGGTGTATCTATCCTACTGCGTGACGTGTACGTGATGTTCACAGGCCGCGTACCAAACAAAGAATCAATGTTGAACTACTCTCGTCTAGCTTTGGTTGTGGTGATTGGCTTCGCACTACTGTTCGCACTGACGTCAAACGACATCATTGGCTACATCACTAAGATGATTTCAACGGTTATGTCGGGCATGTTTGTGTGCGGTATGTTGGGTAAATTCTGGAAACGCTACAACTGGCAAGGTGCGCTTGCAACACTAGCGGGTGCTTCTGTAGCTTCATTCGTAGTAATGTTAAACGCTGACTACACAGCCTTCTGGGGCAACCCAGTTATCCCATCATGTCTGTTTGCTCTAACGGCAGGTGTGGTTGTGAGCCTAGTGACTCCGGCTAACCAAGTAACACCTGAAATGGCAAAAGCGATTCTTGATGACGAGCGTGCTCTGATGGAGATGGAAATGTCTGAGACTGGCGTACTTGAAGAAGAAGCGGCACCTCAACGTCCTGCAAATCAAACAAGCTAAACCTAGTCTCCACAACTGGTTTGCTTAATTCAGGCCCTGCTTAGTGGCAGGGCCTTCTCCCACATATATCTCTCTATTTTAGGATCGGCTATGCCTGCATCTTCTCATTTCAATATTGCTTTCTTTGGCGAATGTATGGTCGAAATCAGCGGCTCTCCATTAACCAAAAAGTTTGGCGGTGACACACTTAATACCGCACTTTACCTTTCTCGCTTAACTCAACATCAAAACCTCTCTGTGCACTATGCGACAGGGCTTGGCAGTGATGAGCTGTCTCAAAATATGATTGATAGCTGGCAACTAGAAGGCATTCAAACCAATTTCGTCGAACGCATTGCGAACAAGCTTCCTGGACTCTACATGGTTGAAACCGACGAGACAGGCGAGCGACACTTTCATTACTGGCGCAACGACGCGGCAGTCAAATCTTACTTTCAAGCTAGTGATCTGAATAAGCTTGAAATCGCCCTGACCGAGAAACAAGTCGATGCGGTTTACATCAGCGGTATCAGTATCGCGATTTTAGATGACGCCTATCGTGAGCGCTTATTCAAAGCTATTAGCGTGTTCTCAAATCAAGGCGGCAAGCTGATTTTTGATAACAACTATCGCCCGCAACTTTGGACGACTGAACAAGCTCAGCATTGGTACGCCAAGTTACTACCATTGGTCGACATTGCACTGATTACCGAAGACGACGACCTGCTGGTTTGGGGCAATGGCGAGAGCGTTCAACAACGCTGCCTTCGCTTAGGCTGCCAAGAGATCGTCATCAAACGTGGCTGTGAGCCATGCAAGATTGTTCAAGTTGAACAAGGCGATGTTGTTGAGAGTTATGTATCCGCGACTCGTGTTTCTAACGTGGTCGACACCTGCGCAGCAGGTGACTCCTTCGCTGCGGGTTATCTGGCGGCGCGTCTTACAGGTGAGAGCACCAATGATGCAGCTGAACTGGGTCACCAACTGGCTTCTACCGTTATTCAATACTCAGGCGCGATCATCCCGGTAAGCGCTATGAATCACTTAATTAAAAAATAGAAAAACAAAGCGAATTTATTATGTCTCAAGAAATGATCAACACACTTAAGCAGTTCAAAGTTATCCCTGTTATTCAAATCAACAAGGTGGAACATGCGATTCCACTAGCAAAAGTGTTAGTAGAAAACGGCCTGCCAGTTGCTGAAGTAACATTTCGTACTGAAGCGGCAGCTGATGCGATTCGTGCGATGCGCGATACGTACCCAGAGATGTGTATCGGTGCCGGCACAGTATTAACGCCAGCGCAGATCGACCTTGCGAAAGAGTCGGGTAGCGAATTCATCGTAGCTCCGGGCCTGAACCCAAACACCGTAAAACGTTGCCAAGAAATCGGCATACCAATCGTTCCGGGCGTAAACAACCCAAGCTAAGTAGAGCAAGCGCTAGAGCTTGGCCTTAACTTCTTGAAGTTCTTCCCTGCAGAAGCGTCTGGCGGCATCAACATGGTGAAGTCTCTGCTAGCGCCATACGTTGATGTGTCTTTAATGCCAACGGGCGGTATCGGTAAACACAACGTGAATGACTACCTAGCAGTGGATCGAGTGGTGTGCTGTGGTGGTACTTGGATGGTGTCGCCAAAAATGATCGAAAACGAGCAATGGGACGAGATTGCGGTATTGGTTCGAGAAGCGGTCGCTCTTGTTAACGAGCAATAAGCTTGTGCGCTCATTCGTTTTTTAACAGGCGACAAGCTTTGAGCTTGCAACAATTTTTGAACTAGCGATAACAAGCTTTCGAATCAGAGATAACGAGCAACAGCAGTGGCTGATGGTTCTGTTTTGTGAATCACCTCCGATAAACAAAACAGAACCATATTTATATAGGAAAACTAATAATGAAAAAAACTATATTATCCCTATTGATTTCAGGTTCAGTAGTGTCCCCAATGGCGTTAGCAATGGCTCCAAATACCGATCTAAATTTAATGCCGTACCCACAAACGGTCGAGCTGCAAGCTGGGCAAGTTAAGGTCGACGGTAACTTCAAGGTTTACATCAAAGGCTTTAATTCTGATCGCGTTGAATACACGGCGAAACGCTTTATTGATCGCCTTGAGCGCCAGACGGGTGTGCCGATTCTAAATTGGCAGGTTGATAGCGAAGACCAAGCGAACCTGATCATAGATATCGACGCAGCACCAAAGTCTGAAATACAAAATATCGACTCTGTAGAGTCCTACAAAATTACCACTCAGGGTGAACAAATCACGCTGAGCTCTCCAAGCCCATACGGCACGATTCACGGCATCGAAACCCTTTTACAGCTCGTTGAAACCACGGCGACTGGCTACCATATTCCTGCCGTAACCATTGTCGATGAGCCTCGCTTCCGCTGGCGTGGTGTTTCTTACGATACTTCACGTCACTTCATTGAATTCGATGTGCTGATTCGTCAGTTAGATGCGATGGCGTCGGCGAAGATGAACGTATTCCATTGGCACTTCTGGGACGATCAAGGCATTCGCATTCAAACCGAATCATGGCCGCGTCTGTGGTCTGAAACCGCTGATGGTAATTACTACACCAAAGACCAAGTTCGCCACTTAGTTGAATATGCCCGTAACCTTGGTATTCGTGTGATTCCAGAGGTGTCTCTTCCGGGTCACTCTTCTGCGGTTGCTCACGCTTACCCGCGTTTGATGTCGGGCGGTGAAGGGCAAAACTACGAGCAAGAAAGAGGGTGGGGCGTGTTTGAACCTCTCATGGATCCGCTGAACCCAGAAGTCTACGAGATGCTAGGTGACGTGTTTGACGAAGTGACCGAGCTGTTCCCAGACGAGTACTTCCATATTGGCGGCGATGAGCCAAATTACGCGCAGTGGAAAAACAGCGAAAAGCACCAACAGTTTATTGAAGAGAACAATATCGATGGTGAGCGTGGTCTGCAGTCTTATCTCAATGTAAAAGTTGAGAAGATGCTCGAAGAGCGCGGCAAGAAGATGACCGGTTGGGATGAGATTTGGCATAAAGACCTGCCGACTTCGATCGTGATTCAAAGCTGGCAAGGGCACGACAGCATTGGTCGTGCGGCGAAAGAGGGCTACCCAGGTATTCTGTCTACGGGTTACTACCTAGACCAACCTCAGCCAACCAGTTACCACTATCGCAATGATCCAATGCCAAGTGGCATCACGGTTGACGATAAGCTGCACAGTGGTGAGAAGTTTGTGACTTACCAATGGCAAAAGCCTCGCTCTAAAGGCAGCCCACGTAAGGGAACACTGACCATGATTGAAGCAAAAGACGGCACGTTCCGCGCATTCAGTGATTACAACGGCAAGTCTCGTGAAGAGATCTACATCCTTGATTACGTGCCGGGCAAAACCTTTGTCGGCCACTTCGATAACTTCATGTCGTACACCGAGTTCAACCTGAACCTAAATCCAAATGGGTTTGCGGAAGGCAGCTATCAGTTAATTGGTAACGTGCGCTGGCCAACCACAGGTGAAGTGATTGCGAGCAGTGATGTTGAAGGCAGCGTGATCCCTGAGCCAAATGGTGGCTACCCTGCAGAGTTAACCGACAAAGAAAAAGAGCTGATTTTAGGCGGCGAGATCACCATGTGGCTAGAAAACAAAGACAGCCTCACGGTTGAAAACTACCTATGGCCACGTAGCTATGCAATTGCAGAGCGTTTCTGGTCGGATGCAGAACTGACCGACGAACGAAGCATGTATAAGCGCATGAAAGCGATGGATACATGGTCGGAAGTGTCGGTTGGGTTACGTCACCACGCCGATGCTGACATGTTGTTGAAGCGCATTGCAAAAGGCCAAGATATTCACGACCTGCGCGTGCTAGCTAAATACACCGAGCCTGCTCAATACTACGCTCGCAACTGGGAGAAGTGGAATTCTACGGAACCTAAGGGCACTTTATACAGCCAATACGAGCGCTTAAACCGCTTCGTTGATGCGCTGCCTGTGGAAAGCTACGCCGTGTATGAGATGCAAGACTTGGTCAATGACATGGCGACAGGCAATCAACAAGTGCTTGAGCAACTTGCTGAGCATTATCAGCAAGCAAAATCGGCTGCACTAGCGGCTAAAACTGTCTTCGTTGGCAACGTATCTTCGGTAGAGACTGTGGTGGTTGCAGAGAAAACCGTTGAAGTGGCAGACTTGGCGTTAACCTTGATTGCTAAAGCACAAGCAGGCGAGAAAGTAAGAGAAGCAGACGTGAATGCCTACCAAGCGATACTGTCTGATTCGGCGAAAATCTATGATGAATCAATCATCGCGATTGTTCGCCCGACTGAGTTACTGTTAAAGCAGCTAGCTGAGTAAGTCGCGAACTGATTAACTGATAAGTCATACGCTAATAAGTGAATCAAAACCGCCCTCTGTGGGCGGTTTTTTAGTTCTGTCTTCTTTATGTGGTGCGATTTAATGCTTTTTGTTAGTAACTACTCACTATCTATATTCTTCAGCGTTAATGTGAATGTCATGCCTTGGTCTGGGTTGTTCTTTGCTATCAAGGTGCCTTGCATATCCCGTACATTGTTGGCTGTAATAGCTAACCCCAGCCCCAAACCTTCGCCCATTTTTTTGTTGGTATGAAACGGTTCGAAAATGGTTTCGAGTTGATCTTCAGACACACCACAACCGTTATCTTGAACCTTGATGATCACGCGTTGTTGCTCGGTATGAGCGCTGATCACAATGGTTGCTGGTTTCTGATTCTGCGTGGCATCGACAGCGTTTCTAAGCAGGTTACCAAGCACTTGACGAAGTCGCGCCTCTTCTCCCATTACCATCGAAATATTGGAAGCGACACGCACGCGAATATCGACGTTTTCCAGTTCGGCTTGATGAATTCGCAGGGTTTCTTGCAGTGCGTCTGTCAGTGAAACTGGGTAAGGCTTTTCAAGTCTTTGGAAGGCGAATGACTTCAGCTGGCTAGTCATGTTAGCCATTCTGTCGATCAGGCTCATGACTAAGTCCATGTTCGCTTTCAACATCTTGGTCTCGCCTCTTTCCATCAATAGCTGGTTACTTGAAAGTAGCGTTTTTAGGCCAGTAAGCGGCTGATTGAGTTCATGAGTAATCGCACTCGACATCCGCCCTAGTGCAGCCAGTTTGCTAGATTCGACAAGTTCTTGCTGCGCATCTTTTAGATCTTGAGTTCGCTCTTCGACCCGCAGTTGTAGCGTTTTATTGGCGTTTTGCACCGCAATTTCGGCTTTCTTACGTTTGCTGATATCGATTACGGTACACAGGTAGTAAGTCGTCGCATGCCAAGGAAAGGCGCTAATAGAGAATAAAACAGGGAAGTAGCTGCCATCGCTGCGTCTTGCCATGGTTTCGACGCTAGTTATCTCGGCCAGCTCTTGATGCTGCTCTAAGTTTTTGAGCAGTTGCAAGGTGGTTGAATTCGGATTACCTGCCTCAAATAACTGCCACGCCTTGATGTTATTGATCATTGAATCAGATAGTGAAAAGTAGTTCTTCGCCATCAGGTTGATATCGTGAATGCGTCCGTGTTTATCGATCAGTATTAACCCAACATGGGTTTTATTGATCATCCCAGACAGTCGTTTCTCAGACTCTTCGATAAGCTTTTGGATTCTCAGATTGCTGAGCTTTTTCTGGCGTCTTTGGTAAAGAATAACCAACAGTAACAGAATGAAAAGACAGCCAACCGCCACACTCCAGCTGATCCAGTTCGTGGTCTGGTTGAGGCTGGTTAATGGCGTTAGGTAGGTTAAACGCCAATTCAGATCGTCTAACTTGATGGACTGAATTAGGTAATCTTTATCTTGCAATCGCCACACGCGAATATGGGTTTGGTCATACAGCTCACGTTTTGTCGCTGTGGGCTGAGAATTGAAGGTGTCATTGAACCAATCGGCACTCAACCTGTTGTCACTGGAGAGAAAGAACTGATCGCGAGGGTTCTGAAACAGTATCGCCTCACCATCGGCAAACCATTGATCGGTTAACAATGACAAATCGATTTGCACCGCGACAATGCCAACCACATCAGAGGCTCGATATACGGGTGCCGCTATGAAGTAATCGGGTGTCACGCCTTTGTTTTTTGTCACCACTGAAATCGCACCACCTTGTTGGTGGATCTTCGAAACAATTGTACTGGCGTTCTTATTGCTCAGTTTGCTTCTTTCAACACTCGATACCAACAAGTCCCCTTCGCCAGAAAGCAGATACCAGCCCTTGGTGTTGGCGGCTTTATCCAATTGAATCAGCTGCTTCTTAATGCGTTTTTCTAGGCGGGCTTCACCATCAATGAAGCGCACACTGGTTTCATCATTGGTTACTAGGTAGGGCAGATAATAGAAACGCTTAAGGGTTCGCCTTGCTTCGGCAATGTAGCCAAGGAAGCGCTGTTCGGCATAGCGTTGGGCTTGTTCAAGCTTCCACTGGCTGATGCCATTCTTGGTGGTGACCTGCACCAAACCAATCAATAAACAGGTACACAGGAATAACCAATATCGATTGTTATTCATCATTTCTGATCAAATCCCTTTAAAATTAGTGGCTTGCCTCTTTGAGCTAGTGGTTTGACAAGGTTTTATGTTTGCTTTTTAAGCGAATGGAGAGTGAGACAAATCGAAGCTAACAAACATTATTAAACTGTTAAAGGAGTGTTATTCAAAGTGGGAGCTAGCTCCTTTTCGTCTGAGGTTTTTTTACATACCGTGGACGATATTAATCAGATGTAGAGTGGCGGAACCAAACTATGCAGCGTATTGCTTTAATTGAAGATGACGCGATTGTGCGTCAAGCAACCAGCCAATGGTTGCAGCTGGCGGGCTTCGATGTCACCGCATTTGAAGTAGGACAAGATGCGTTAAACGCCGTAGAGCAGGGTGATTTTCAAACCATTATCACCGATGTTCGTTTACCTGATATTGATGGTGTTGATCTGCTAGGGCGTTTCAAAGGTCTTGTGCCAGATGTGCCTGTTATTTTGATTACTGGGCATGGTGATGTCGATATGGCGGTGAAAGCCTTACAGCAAGGTGCCTATGACTTCATTGAGAAGCCATTCGACCCAGAGCGTCTGTCTCAAACGGTATCGGAAGCGGTAGATAAACATCAAAGTGCCCAAGACAGAAACAGTCGTCAGAACTATCTGGATAACCTTAAGGGCATTGAACAGGTGCTGATCGGTCGCAGTAAAGTGATGTGTGAACTGCGCGAGCAAATCCAGAAAGTCGCTTCCATAGACACCAACGTGATCATCTATGGTGAAACGGGTTGTGGTAAAGAGCTGGTCGCCTCTTGCTTACATGAATTCAGCCAACGTAAAACCCATCCGTTTGTTCCGCTCAACTGTGGCGCAATCCCAGAAAATCTCTTTGAAAGCGAGCTGTTTGGACACGAAGCCGGAGCGTTTACTGGTGCGGCCAAACGACGCATTGGTAAGCTGGAATTTGCCGACAAAGGCACAGTGTTCCTTGATGAAATAGAGAGTATGCCGCTGTCGATGCAGGTAAAAGTGCTGCGTACCTTGCAAGATAATGTCGTCGAACGCGTAGGGGGTAATCAGCAACAACATGTTGATCTACGAGTGGTCTCTGCCTCGAAAAGCGATCTACTGAATCACCCCGATTTTCGCCAAGACCTTTTCTATCGCTTGAACGTTGCCCAACTGCATTTACCTCCCCTTAATGAACGAGAAGACGATGCTTTGATCCTTTTTGAACACTTCACTCAAGAAGCGAACAATGAAACCCGAGTTGCCAGTGAGGCCGATCGTTATGCGTTGTTGTCGTATGCATGGCCGGGCAATGTGCGTGAACTGCGCAATGTCGCGATTCGTTTTGCACTGGATGAAAGCCTGACAGTTGGCGATATCTTGGCGTGTCGCCCCAATTCTGTCACAGAGTCTACAACGGCAGGCATCCCGTTGGCGGTTCAAGTGCAGAGCTTTGAACGGAAAGTGATTCATGATGCGCTAGTGCGTTATCAAGGGCGCATCAATGATGTGATGCAAGATTTGGATTTACCCCGTCGAACATTGAACCAAAAGATGGTGCGTTATGCGTTGAACCGAAGCGATTATGTCGATTCGTAATTGATGATGAGATTAGAAGTGTTGTCTGAATCAATGAGCAAAAAATTGCTCATCAGATATTTATCATTTTATAAACATTGATCACGTAAATGTAACACGGTGTGACTTGGCTACCTTTATAGGGATGTTAATTGCGGCTTCGGATAAGCAAAAAATAGCTCATTCATTCGTAGGTAAATAAGCAAGAAATGGCTTGTTTTAGGTGGTGTTTCAAATGAATTTCAATAAAAACAGAAACTTAAAAGTTGGCATTGTGTTTGCTATCTAGCCATTGTTATTAACAAAAATATAACGTGAATAATCCTACATGGAGAGTAACAATGAAATATAACAAGCTAGTTAAAACTTTAGCAATCGCAATGGCCTCTATGGGCCTTATCAGCAACGCCTCAGCTCAAGAAGACCGCAGCTACATTTTAGCGACGGCCTCAACGGGTGGGACTTACTATCCGGTAGGTGTTGCTCTAGCGACATTGAGTAAAGTTAAGCTTGCGCCTAAGCAGCACTTTTCTTTGGCGGCTATTAGTTCTGCGGGCTCGGGTGAGAACGTAAAGTTGTTGAACGAGAACGAAGCACAGTTCGCAATTCTACAAGGTTTGTATGGTGCGTGGGCGTGGCAAGGGCTTGGTCCATATGAGAAATCAGGTCAACAAACACAGCTTCGCTCTGTGTCTATGTTATGGCAAAACGTAGAACACTTCATTGTGCGCTCTGATTTAGCAAAAACAGGCACCGTGAGCGATTTGGAAAATCTAAACGGTAAGAAATTCTCTATCGGTAAGAAGAACTCAGGCACTGAGAATTCAGGACGCCAGATCATGCAGGGCCTATCGGTTAACCCAGAACAATTTAAACTCGCCTTTATGGGTTACGGTGGCAGTGCTAGTGCACTACAAAACGGCACGATTGATGGCATGAATACGCCTGCTGGTGTGCCTGTTGGTGCGGTAACACAAGCCTTTGCTGCCTTGGGTGAAGATATTCAAATCCTGTCGTTTACCGATGCGCAGATCAAACAAGCGAATGGCGATTACAATATCTGGACCAAGTACGAGATCCCAGCAAACACTTATCCAGGTGTCGACAAACCAATTACTACGATTGCCCAACCTAACTTCCTAGCAGTTCGCGAAGACATTTCTGAAGACGATGTGTATCAACTGACCAAAGCTATCTATGAAAACCTACCTTTCCTACAAGGTATCCATAAAGCAACCAAAGCAATGGCACTTGAGAAAGGGATCGCAGGTCTGCCTGTTCCTCTTCACCCAGGCGCTGCACGTTATTATCGAGAGATGGGCATCGAGATCCCTTCTGAGTTGATCGTTAACTAGCTTATCTTTTGTCAGGTAACTATTGGTTCGTGAGCTAATGATTTGTCGCGAACTAGCTGTTTGTCATCAACTAACCCCTTCGTGACTTAATTGCTTGGTGCACGTTCGCTCAAAAATGTGTTCGTGCACCTCCTCACTTTATGGATTTTCTCTGCGCGTTTGCTGTGGAGAGCAGGAGTTTTCTATGAGCGATTCGCTGCAGCAGGAACTGAAAAAATTTGAATTACCGACCCGGACGGATTTCCCGTGGGTGGGTAAAGTTATAACAACAATGGGCGTGATTCTCTCTTTATTACACATTTGGTTTAACACCTTATCTACCTTGCCTGAGCTTTGGGTTTCGGCGACCCATTTTGCTGGCTTCGCGATTATATGCGCGCTTTGGTATCCCGCTCACATTTCACTTAAAAATAGCAAAATCGCCTTAGCCGTTGATATCGGTATTGCCCTCGCTGCTCTGGCTTGTCTTATCTATATTCCGTTTGCGGAAGACGCTCTTTATGAGCGAGGCGTGAAGTTCATCGCCAGTGATTGGTTCTTTTCTATCTTGGCGATTGCCATCGTTATTGAGTTGATTCGCCGCACCATGGGTTGGTTCATTCCGGTACTTATCTTGGTGTGTTTGAGCTATGTGGTACTTTGGGGACAATGGACCAGCGGTATCTTTCACTTTCCAGGCCTGAGCCTTGAAACATTGCTTTATCGAAGCTTTTATTCATCAGAAGGGATGTTTGGTTCGATCTCAAGAATCAGTTGGACCTTCGTGTTCATGTTCATCTTATTTGGCGCATTTTTAGTTCGATCTGGTGTCGGCGACTACATTATTGATGTATCCCGTGCCGCGGCGGGCAAAGTGATTGGTGGCCCTGGTTTCATTGCCGTTATTGGCTCCGGCTTGATGGGCTCAGTCTCCGGGTCGAGCGTAGCAAACACAGTATCGACGGGCGTGATCAGTATTCCCTTGATGCAAAAGGCAGGTTTCCCTTCGCGCTTCGCGGCAGGTGTTGAAGCGGCTGCATCTACTGGCGGGCAGCTGATGCCACCTGTGATGGGTGCGGGCGCGTTCATCATGGCCTCTTACACGCAAATTCCTTATGTCGATATTATTGCGGTTTCCTTCGTTCCTGCGCTTATCTACTTTTTGTCTGTGGCATTCTTCGTGCGCATCGAAGCAAAACGCAGTGGTGTGCAAAAGGTGACTTCTGGCTGTGAGCCTCTATTGAAAGTATTGCTGTCGGGTTGGCACAACCTGATCCCATTAGCGGTGTTAGTGACTCTGTTGGTGAAGGGCTTTACGCCGACTTACGCTGCGGGCATCTCGATTCTGTCTGTCGTGGTGGCTTCATGGTTCTCTAAAAATCACAAAATGGGTCCAAAGGCGATCATCGAAGCGCTTTCTCAAGGCGCAAAAAACATGGCGACCACGGCTGTGTTGCTAGTGGGCATTGGTCTGGTGATCAACGTGATCAGCACGACTGGTATTGGTAACACCTTCTCGTTGATGATCAACAGCTGGGCGAACGGCGATTTGTTGGTGATGATCGCCTTAATTGCACTGGCGTCTTTGATTCTGGGCATGGGGTTACCAGTAACCGCGGCTTATATCGTGTTGGGTACTCTGTCTGCACCAGCTTTGTATAAACTGATTGCTGAAAGTCAGTTGCTCGACCTGTTGGTTTCGGGACAGTTACCGGAACAGGCGAAAGCTATCTTCATGTTGGCTGCGCCAGATAAGCTTGATTTGCTGAACGCGCCAATGGCACTTGAAACAGCCAAAGAGATGATTGCGTTAGTCCCTGCTGATTTTGTGGAAACTCTGCTTGAACAGAGCCTTGGCTTAGAAGCGATCAGCCTTGCACTGCTTTCTGCCCACTTGATCATTTTCTGGCTATCGCAAGACAGCAACGTGACTCCGCCTGTTTGTTTAACTGCATTTGCGGCTGCAACCATTGCTAAAACACCCCCGATGAGAACGGGATTAATGGCATGGAAGATAGCCAAAGGCTTGTATTTAGTACCATTGTTGATTGCCTACACTAACTTGGTAAGTTGGGATGTGATCTCCGTGTTAGTCACGGGTGGCTTTGCTGTTATTGGTACTTACGCGTTTATCGCGGCGATTGAAGGTTATCTAGAGAGCGAAGTTAATATTATTACTCGAGTAGCGTTGGTTGCGGTAGGTATAGCTCTAGTATGGCCTGATGTTTCAGTCGTGATCCGTTTGGTATGTGTTGCCATTTTTGTTGGCATCTTTATCTACAGCGGTCGTAAATACGATGCTAATCAAGTGAAAATGGAATCAGAAAGTGAGGAAAAAAAGTTACCTCAAACCGGGTCTAACACTGTCGCGTCTTCCCTATAATTAAAAGGATTGAATGTAGGAATATTATGAACTCAATATACGACTATATTATCGTTGGTGGCGGCATTGTTGGCGTGTCGACGGCTTGGCAATTACAGCAAGCTCACCCTGATAAAAGTATCCTTTTAGTCGAGAAGGAACGTGGTTTCGCGCAGCACCAAACTGGCCATAATAGCGGGGTGATTCATGCTGGTGTTTACTACGCTCCGGGCAGTTTAAAGGCGGATTTTTGTAAACGCGGCGTAGAGCGCACCATCGCCTTTTGTAGCCAACACGATATCCCCGTCGAAAACTGCGGTAAGTTGTTGGTCGCGACCAATGAGCAAGAAGTGGAGCGAATGAATGCGCTCTATAAGCGTTGCCACGATAACGATATTGATGTTGATTTGTTGGATCAAGCTCAGCTCAAACTTGCCGAGCCAAATATCACGGGTTTGGGTGCGATTTATGTCAAAACCACCAGTATTGTCGACTACAAAAAAGTCACCGAAGTGATGGCTCAAGAGTTTGTTGAAGCAGGTGGCAAACTTAGCCTTGGTACTGAAGTGATCTTGGCCGATGAGCAAGAAGATGAGGTGCAGTTAACGTGCAAAGTAGATGGTCAGACTCTTCAACTCAATAGCCGATTCTTGATCACTTGTTCTGGTTTGATGGCCGACAGAATGACCAGCATGCTTGGCATTGAAACCGACTTCCAAATCGTGCCTTATCGCGGTGAGTATTATCAGTTAGACGCTAAGCACAACCAAGTGGTGAATCATCTTATCTATCCGATCCCTGACCCAGAACTGCCTTTCTTGGGCGTGCATTTAACACGCATGATTGATGGCTCCGTAACAGTAGGGCCAAATGCAGTTCAAGGCTGGAAGCGAGAAGGTTATGGCAAGCTTAACTTTAGCTTCAAGGACACTTGGCAGATGCTGAGCTTTGCGGGTTTTTGGAAAGTGACTGCGAATCACTTGAAAACGGGTTTGGTCGAGTTTAAGAACTCGTGGTGGAAACCGGGATATCTAAAGCTAGTGAACAAATACTGCCCGAGTATTACGGTTGATGATTTTAAGCCTTATCCTGCTGGGATTCGTGCTCAAGCGGTACTGAAGGATGGCACCTTGGTCCATGATTTCCTGTTTGCCGAAAGCCCAAGAAGCTTACATGTATGTAACGCGCCATCACCGGCTGCGACCTCTGCAATGCCGATTGGTGAGTACATCTGTGGCAAGGTAATGAAAAAGACGGCTTGATGATAACTAAAGGTTATTAAGTTGAGATGCTCTCCGAAGACAATAAAAAATCCGCAAGCTCCAATCTATTTATGATCGTGGGCTTGCGGATTTTTAGTTTTAGCCGTGTTTGCTAGGTTTAATTGTTAGTCAATTAACCAACCTTAAAGCCAATCAGGAACGAAGTTAGCGACGATGGTGACATCACTAAAGTTACGGTAACCGCGCACCATGATGCTGAATTCACCCGCTGGCTTGTTCAATACACACTGTTCGTTGCTGCTGTTCTGGTATGGGCGGCAGTCGTAGTTCGCTTTCGATACGGTGCCGTTGTGTTTCACATATAAGTCGGCATCGCCACTTCGAGGGCCGGTTAATATTACCGTTAACTGACCTGCACTTTGAGTCGTAAATGTGAAGAACTGCTCTTCACCATATCCTGCAGTAAGTCCTTTAACAGGCACGCCATTTTGCAGCTCTTTAGGGCCTGCAACGGGTGAATCAAGGCTGGTTTCGACAAGGTAAGCAATGGCTAGTTTGGCGAACTTGGTCGCGTGTGTCGCCGTAGGATCGGAGTTCTCAAGCGTGTCGTGCTCAGTGTGAATACTTGGGTTGTAATCATTGAACATGCTTTCGAATGGCATGGCAGCTGGGTAGCCAACATTGTGCCAAGAGGCGTGGTCAGAACAGGCATAGCCACAATCATCGAAACCGTAACTGATGTCGCTCGCGTAAGTGTCGATCAGCTCGCTTAAATAGGCGGTGAGGTTGCTGTCGGTGTAGTCTGTGATGAAGGTGATATCGTGCGCTGAACCGTTGTAGTTGGTCATGTCTAATTGCAATACCGATACAACGTTGGCTTGCTCATCTCTTAAAGCGTTGGCGACATCTTGTGAGCCTCTCAATCCCACTTCTTCGGCTGCATAACCATAAAATTTAATGGTCTTGTCTGGCTGAATACCACTGGCGATCATCAGGCGAAGCGACTCTGTTACCGTTACAATGCCTGACGCATCATCATCGGCTCCTGGTGAGATGGTGCCTTCGCTTGTCCAAGAACCAACCGTTGAATCAAGGTGTCCGCCAACCACGACGATCTCTGCAGGATATTTCGCGCCAAGCAGTGTCACTTCAACAGATTTTTGCGGATATTCAGCATGTGTGATTTGGCGTGCAGACGCATACGGCACATCTTTAATTTCTGTTTCCCAACGCTCTAAAAGCCAATCCGAAGCAGCAACACCAGTAGAAGTAGTATAAAAACGGTTGGTGAAGTTGGTTAGATTTTCTATGGTCGTGACCATGTTGTTCGGCTCGACCTGAGCGAGTAGGTCGTTCACTGTGTCTTGATGGCTGATCACCGGCTTTTCGAAGGTGCTCATTGTCAATGGCATCGCTGCGGCTTTGAGTGCGCTTGCTTTGTCTTCGTGCACCATGTAGCCACCACAACGGTGAGTTTCTTCGTGCATGTGGCTGGAGAGCTTCGCGAGCTCTTTCTGGTTGATTTTCGCGACGATGGAATGCTTGTTTCCTGTCACGCCTGGGTAAACCGTTGCGCCATGTTGAGTCATAATATGTTGTGCGTCCGCATCGGTGGTGATCCAAACCTCTTCGTTCGCTGGTGGTGTGATACCTAGGGATGCGTAAGCCGCAGTACTGTTGATTAGGGTTAACGAAACGATCCCCCGAGCACAGCTAAAGCTAGCATGCTTTTTTGAATAGCCATTTGTCGTCCTTTTTATGGTGAGTATTGTTATGTTGATGGGTTCGATTTTTGTGTAATGCGTAGGTTTTTCATGTAGACGTTTCATTCGCTAAATAGCTCATTGCCAAATAGCGAAAAGGGCTCCTTTCGGAGCCCTGAATTTACTATCGATTATTGTATTTTAATGAAACGGTAGTGCTTGGTTTCTGAACAGATATCGCTTGAGGTACATACTTGGTACTCAACATCTACTGTGCCGTTGTGACGGAACTTGTCGACGTATGAGTTGAAGTCTGTAGCGCCAACATTTTTGCCATTACGCTTGATCACAAAGTAGTCATTGGTGTCGTAATCCCATGCCAGCTTAACGCGAGCTTTGCCGTTCGGGTTTTTGTTACCAAACTTCAGTTTTAGTGGGAAGCCTTCCGCAGAGTCACCTTCAATCGTGATCGACTTGCTTGTTGATGTTGCAACGCCTGCATCGTCAGTCACGGTTAGCGTTACCACGTAGTCACCAGCTTCAGCGTAGGTATAACGAGTCACTTCACCTGTTTGCGTGTTGCCATCGCCTAGGTTCCATTGGTAAGAGACGATCTGGCCATCGCTGTCCGAACTTGTGCTACGCAGCTCTACTTCTTTGCCTACGACCGTGTGTTCGAAAGAAGAGACGGGCGGCACGTTAGCGCTGCCTGATTCGTACGACGCTTTCAGATTTGCACCTGCGTAATCTGAGTAACCTAGAACGTTAACCGTGTAACGACCTGCGGTTGGGTTTTCAATCACACACACTTCATCGGTCACGGTTTCGCTCTTACAGATATTCTCTTGAGAGCTTGGCGCATAATCTAGGCCGACATAAATATCTGGGTCACCCGTAGACACAGCAAGATCAATCGTCAGTTTCTCTTGGCCTGATGGTACTTCGATATCAAAGTAAGTTTTTGAGCCTGTTTCACCAGCAACTGCGGCTTCAACACCGTTTTCAAGGCGTTGATATTCCGGTTCTGGTGGAAGTGGTGGTTCGCCACACGGTGATACACCCACTAAGTTAAACGCAGAAACAACATCATCGGCACTGTAGCCAAGGTCGGTTGCTGAGTTTTTCACGCCACAGGCGCCCTGCCAAAAGTCACTGTTTTTAGACCAGTAGATCTGGTTGGCTAACACGAACAGTTCGAACGCTTTCTTGGTATCCCAACCTTGTGTGGTTGCAAGATGGTAGAACGCCTTGTTGAACACGCCAGAGCTGTAGTGCACGTTTAAGCCATCGTAGTACTCGGATGCATTGTTGATTGAAGAGCCATCGCGTGATGGATCGTCCATGTAACGCAGTGCACCTTCGCCTTTAAAGATATTGCGTCCGACCATCCAGTCGTTGGTGCCTTTCATGTAGTATTCAGCCGCTTCACCCGCCATGTCCGAGAATGCTTCGTTCATACCGCCCGATTGGTTTGCGTATATCAAACCTGAGTTTTGCTCAGTGAAACCGTGGCTCACTTCATGGGCTGATACATCTAGGCTAACAAGCGGGTAAAAGAAGCTTTCACCATCACCAAACGTCATGGCTCTGCCGTCCCAAAATGCATTCTCGTAGTTTTCACCGTAGTGAACACGCATCATGAGCTTGAAGGAGAGTGGCGCTGTGTCGAACCAGTTTTTATACATATCGAACACGATGTTGCCAAAGTAATGGGCATCGTTGAGTGGTGAGAATGCGCCGTTCACTGCTTTATATTCGTTACGAGGACATTCATAGCTGTAAGTGGTGTCGCCGTCGGTCGCGCCATTAAGGTCAACGGTAACGACATTTTCAGACTCCATTACACACTCTGTGCCCACTTCTTGAACATCAAGGTAGTGGTAGTCGGTGCCGTATTCGTACATGCCGGTTTTTTCGTTGCCGCCAGGGCCAGTACCGATCTGAGCATGGGCAATACCTTCCCAGCGGTCGATGACTTCGCCTGTGTGCGCGTCTAGCATGGTGAACGGTCGAGTCGGCTGTTCACTGCCTTCTACTAGGTAAGAGACAACGTACACTAGTCGTGTTTTATCTACGCTTTGCTGTCCGATGCCTTGCTTCACAGAGCCTTGATAGATAAATAGCTGATGTTGAACGTTGTCTAGAGATTTGCTGGTTAAGCCTTGAGTCTTTAGATCTTTACTTGCGAGTTCAACCGCTTGAGCGCTGTTGATTGATGGCTTAACAAAAGATCGCTCTAAGGTCGTTGTTTTAAGGTAGCGACCTTGAACGGACTTAAGTGCGCCACCTTGGACACTTTGGGTGGCATTTAGGTAATGTCCCCATACCGGTGTTCCCCAGATGTTCTGCTGGATCTTAACTTTATAGATACCACGCTTTTTCAGGTTTACTTCTTTCACCATCTTGAAGCTAGAGGCGTTACTGACTCCTAACTGAGCGTTTAACCCAGAGAAGCTAGTAAAGTTGATCGGTTGATCGATTTGAACGGATTCACTTGCATGCACTGACAAAGACATAGCACTGGCTATAGCAACGGCAACTAAACGTTTTCTTATTTTCATTGTTGTTTTCTCTTTCCATGTAAAATCCAAGAAAACGTAACAAATTAATCACAGCGAATTTACATCATTCGATCTGATTAATTAGTAGCATGGCAATGATCTCTTTTATTCATGCAACTTATATTTCTCGTATTTACAGATAGTTATCATTTCTGTTTATTTTTGAACGCACCTATATGTTTATTTATAAAATCGTGACACTTTTATTAAGTGTTTATTTCTCTTGGAAATTAAGATTTTCGAGTAAATTGATCTGTGCCTCAATTAACGGATTCTGGGTTGATAGAAGGATCAACGATTTGAAAGTGTCACTTTAAACAGAAGGCCATTTAGCGAATTTAGGGGCAATTTTGATAAGAAATCGAAGACTTTTCGGCTTATTTTTCGAATTGTTAGTTAAAAGAGGGAAGGGGAATCGGGCACTTGTTTGGCACAGAGCACAAAATCTGCTGGATGAAAAAAGCCAGCGACGGGTCACTGGCTTAGATTAACTTAGTTTGTGCAGGCTACTGAATATAGGTAGGCAACTGCGACACTTAATTATGGTACGTGGCTAACGTCACTATAGCGAATTACTGCTTTTTACCGCCAACTTGTACGTAGTCGATACCGATAATACGGTTGATGATACCCAGAACAGAGCTCGTATCAGAGTTTGTTGAGCGAATCGTATCAACCGTTGCACCTTCAGGTACTAATTCCATTGCACGATCTTGTGTGTTACCAGGAACTTGGAAACCGACAATGTTGAAGCTTTCAGCGTGCGCTGTGTAAACTTCTTCGTTGTGGCTGATACCTGAACAACCTGCCAAAGAAACAATACCTAAAACAACTAATAACTTTTTCATAAAAATACCCTAAGAATGATTGGAATCGAGATGGCAAGCCACAAAGGCAGTGTCGTGATTATCTAGATTCAATAAGTTCATGGGAGACAGCATCTCCCGACCGATGTTGAACATTATTCCAGAGGTGTTTTGTCGTTACTGTATGGGTTTGTCAGCTGAATCATTACATAGCTGAATGGTTATGGTGAATACCGCACCCTTTAAGGCTTGGCTCTGACCCACTTCCACGGTTGCGTTGTGTTGAGCACAGATCTTCTCGACGATAGACAGCCCTAAACCATGGCCGCTCTTGGCCTTGTTACGCGCTTTGTCGCCAACGTAAAAGGGTTCGAACAGGCGAGCTTGATGTTCTTGTGCCACGCCATCACCATCATCATGTACCGCGATCTGTAGCTTATCTTGATGCACGCTTGCTTCAATCGACACTTGCGAACGTGCGAATTTCATTGCGTTACGCACTAGGTTATCTAGTGCTCGGTTAAATAGCGTTTCATCCGCCATTATTGAGCTAGGTTGCTCTGGTAGCGATAGGTCGATGTTGAGCTGAGTGTCTTTGTTCCAACGCGCCATTGCGTGGTCGAGAAAGTCTCGAATCTCTAATGGCTTTTTTAAGTTTTCTAGGTCAGTGCTATCGAGTTTGGCGTAATACAATAGTTCATCGACCATCTTTTCCATCTCTTCCGTGTCTTCGACAATACTCTCAATCGTGCTTTCTTGCTCTGCGTTTAGCTGGGTGTCTTTCAACATTTCAGCTTGCCACTGAATACGGAATATTGGCGTGCGCAGTTCATGAGCGACAGCATTAGTGAGTGAGCGATTACTTTCTACCAAGCGATGAATTCGGTCGGCCATTAGGTTGAAGGATTTGTTCAGTGAACCAATCGCAATACCACTTGAAGTCTCGGCTCGTGTCGAGAGATCGCCCTCCGCAAAACGCAGAGTGGCAGCCTCAAGCTTTTTAACTCGGCGGAAGATAATAAATAGATGACATAACCCATATAAGATAAAGCTCGCTAAAAAGAACAACCAAATGAGGTCATCCTCCAACTCTATTTTTTGCCTAACGAACGCTTCACTGTTGGGGAGGTAGTGATAGGTATTGTCACTGCTTGCTAAGCGAAACCATAGGTCCCGTTCATCATCGTGAAAAACAAAGGTATTCGGATTCGTGCTGAAGAACTCTGAAACGGGGCTGGGTATTTGATCGTCTGGGCTGAATGTAACCAATTTATTTCGTGTGGTTTCTACAAACTGGTTTATCGCTTGATGAGCCGCTTCAAGGCCTTGATTTTTAGCGATGTTCTCGATCAATTGCTGGTGGGCAGCCGCTTCGTAATCTTCCAGTACGTATTCGTAGTCGGTATTGAGCTGATAGACGCTAATCTCGTAGGCGACAAGGCCGACCATAAAGCAAACTAACAGCCCTATTAAGGACTCCAAAAAGATACGTCGCATAATCGCTCTCTTTTATTACGCTCGTATTGAGCGAGGTTAACGCCAGGCGGTCGAAACAAATAAGTAACCCTTCCCGCGAATGGTCTGAATTTTCTCTGCTGGTGTGTGGTCGTCGCCCAAAATCTTTCTTAGACGTACAACCTTGTTGTCAATCGTCCGGTCTATTCCGTCGTACTCAATCCCGCGCAATGTTTGCGTCAAGTAGTCACGAGATAACGGCGTGTCTGGGTTGCTTGCCAATAACCAAAGTAGGTCAAACTCGCTGTCAGTGAGTGATAAAACCGCACCTGAAAGTTCACACTTCTTATAAGTGTTTTTCAGAACGAGTTGATCGAACTGAAGGGTGTCTGAGTCATCGACTGAAGCGGTATTGGTGTCTTGGCGGCGTAATAGCGAACGAACTCTGGCCAGCAGAACTCTTGGTTTGATTGGCTTGGTGACATAGTCATCAGCCCCTGTCTCTAAACCAGCGACGTGGTCAAAGTCGTCATCGCTAGCAGTGAGCATCAAGATTTTACCTTTATAGTGCGTACGCGTCTGTCGGCAGATTGTAAGTCCATCAGTTACAGGAAGCATCAAATCCAGCAGTACGATGTCAGGTTGCTCCGTGAGGATGGTGTGTGCGGCATCACTGCCATCGTCCAACACCGTGACATCAAAATCTTGCGCGACGAAGTAGTCCTGCAACATTTTCTGAAGTTTCAAATCGTCTTCCACGATGATCATTTTAGGTTTTGTCATTCCATTATCAGCCTTGTCGTGCGTTTCACTTATTGAGATTAGGTGAGCGAGTCTTCGTCGTGATGAACCATTACGATTATACGCTATTGCATATAAGTTCAGATGCTTCGCCAAATACCTAAAGCGAATGATTAAACACTTTATAAGTTAGTTCAATGATGAATTGGCATTTATAGGAAAATAAAAAACATCGTTCAAATAGGCTCGACATTCTCATACATTTCCACGACAGATAAATTCAGCGCTAAACAATAGAATTTTCTCATCAAACATTTTGGGAATAACGGTATGAACGACTATAGAAATGCATTACTGGCGTTACCTTTGATTCTGTTAGCGGGCTGTAATTCAAGCTCTAACTCAGGTAAAGCTGCCACCAAAGTGCAAGCAAAACCTCAAGCAGATTACGTATTTTCATCAGCGAAACTGGGTGAGTTGTATAAAGAGCGACAAGAGGTCCAAGAATCCATAAAACTTGATTACAACGGTGTGCAGTATGAAATCGTTCTGTTTGCGGAAGATATTAGTGATAAGCAAAAAGTGGTTAGGCTTGCGGATAGTTTAGGTCAGAGTGTGGATCTGTACCTCCCTGATGCAGGGGCTGACGATTGTGCGATTTACAGTGAGGGTAAGTTTTTTGATTCATTTGATTGTGGTGTTGCTCAACGCTCAATCGGCAATGACACCACGTTAATTAACACGACGACGAATACTCATAAGCCCGTCGAGCTTGAGTATCACAATGAACTGGTTCAATACGTGACTAGCCTTGGGTCTACCATTCTGAGTAACACTAAAAGTGGGAACAAGGTAACGATAACCACCTCGTTTGCTTTCAACGCTTTTTACCGTGATGTGCTCAACGAGACTGGCGCTGTTGATCGCATTACTTCCACTCTAGGCGCATCAACCTATTCTCAGCTTTTTGATGTCGTGAAATTGTATCAAGGCAGTGAGATGACGTTGAAGTTTACCAACCATATTGGTGGCAGCGCTGACGATGATATCAATATGTACACCGGGCGCATGATCCACAGTAACAACATGACGACGATCGTAACGCCTACGGGCTCGGTGTTCTCTGGCGGCACGGATCTTTTCGCTGCGGGTAACCCACGAGTTTTGCAACGAGCAGATACCACTAAAGCCATTGAGCTCAATAAGCAGGTTGGTGTGCACAGTTGGGCTGAGGATGATAAAACAGCCAAAGACTTCCCATACACGAACGAAAGCCATCGCAAGCAAGCGACCTACTGTAAAAAGGTAATGGGAGACAAAGGAATCGACTTCTATATCTTTACGTTAGATTCTGCTCCGGCTTCTGGTGAACACTGGGTGACTAAGGCTGAGTCAGATAAATACGACTTCATCACTCGCATTGAGTAGCTTAGGCTTGCAATAACATTAGAAACGACTGAGAAGGTTGGTGATGACGCTGTTGTCGCCAACCTTTTTTGTTCATTTTTTGATTCGTTACCTGTGTTGATTGTGGATTTCCTTGTCTTAAATTTCAGTATGAAAATTCCTTGATACTTCCTTTCCACTCCCTCCCCAAAAAGTTTCTACAAGGACTCTCACTGATTGATTCTTGAACTTTCTAAGCAAAAACATTTGACCAATAACTATCATACCTCAAATCTTTAATTGTTTTCGTTAGTGCTCTAAATGATATTTAATTTATTGTTTTATAATGATTTTTGTTGTTTTGAATGCTGTATTGTTACGAGTTTGTTTTAAATAATCATTTGAACCCTAACTAAATTTCTGTCATTTTATATTTAACTGAACGTTCAATATAAAATAAAAGGACTAAGAAATGCCGAAGGTTGGGATGCCTGATATACGTAAACCACAGCTTGTTCAAGCCACCATGACGGTGATTGATCGAGTGGGTTTGCATGCCGCGAGTATTGCGTTGATCAGCAAAGAAGCGGGAGTCTCCACTGGCATTATTAATCACTATTTTGGTGGAAAGCATGGGCTGCTCGAAGAGACCATGCGTGAAATCCTTCGCCAACTTTCCAATACCATCACCACGTCACTAAAAGCACTTCCTGTTGATGCTCACCAACAGAGAATTAACGCGATCATCGATGGTAACTTCGAAGGTTACCAAGCAGAAAATAAGGTCGCGAAGGCGTGGTTGGCATTTTGGTCATATTCAATGCATGACGAGCAGCTTAAAAGACTGCAACGTGTGAATGAAAAACGTTTGATTTCACACTTACGTCTTGAGTTGAAAGGTATTTTGAATCACGAACAAGCGGATCTCGTTGCTCACGGGATTGCGTCTCTGATTGATGGTTTGTGGCTGAGAGGCACACTAAACCCAGATGGTATCGATGCTCAAAAGGCGCGTGCCATCATCAATGACTATCTAGATAAGCAACTTACGTTCTACTCGTGTCATAGCAAATAGATCGCAGTGGTAGCGTTAGACCTTGAGCTAGACCTAGAGCAAGAGCTAGAACGACCACTATTCGCACCCAATACTCACATATAGACCAGTAGAGTCTAATAACAATAATTAAGTCAGAATCTCAAATGGAAATGAACTCGTTATACATCGATGGCGCAGCGGTTAAAGCAACCTCTGGTGAAACCTTTGATAGCATTAATCCTGCGAACGGTGAACCTATCGCGACGTTAGGCCAAGCATCTTCAGCGGATGTCGACAGTGCTATTGAATCTGCTAAACGCGGATTTGCGGTATGGTCTGCAATGACCGCTGTGGAACGCAGCCGCATTCTGTTGAAGGCAGTGGAAATATTTAGAGCTCGAAATAATGACCTTGCAAACCTTGAGGTTGTTGATACGGGCAAGCCGCTGCAAGAAGCAATTGAAGTGGATGTGGCGTCTGGCGCTGATGTTATTGAATACTTTGCTGGCTTGGCTCCAACGCTGCAAGGCGACCAACAGCCGCTGAGTGAATCTCAATTTTTCTACACTCGCCGCGAGCCGCTAGGCATTTGTGCGGGCATTGGCGCGTGGAACTACCCAATTCAAATTGCGATGTGGAAATCGGCTCCGGCATTGGCTGCGGGTAACGCGATGATTTTCAAACCTTCAGAAGAGACTCCGCTCACAGTTCTAAAGCTTGCAGAGATCTTTACTGAAGCTGGTCTTCCTGATGGCGTGTTTAACGTGGTTCAGGGCGATTACCGTGTTGGTCAGATGCTAACGGCGCACCCAGACATCGCGAAAGTGTCGTTCACGGGCGAAACCGGTACCGGTAAAGCGGTAATGGCAGACAGCGCTAAGACGCTGAAATCAGTCACCATGGAACTTGGCGGCAAGTCACCGATGATCGTGTTTGATGATGCGAAATTGGATGATGCAGTTTCCGCTTCGATGGTTGCTAACTTCTACACCCAAGGCGAAGTGTGTACCAACGGTACTCGTGTCTATGTACATGAAAACATCTACAACGCATTCATCGACCAACTTAAAACACGCACTGAGAAGCTGATCATTGGTGATCCAATGGACATGGATACTCAGATCGGTGCGTTGATTTCTAAAGAACACCTTTCAAAAGTCCTTGAAGCCATTGAGCTAGCTAAGCAGTCGGGTGCAACCTTGCTGACGGGCGGCTATCAAGTGACAGATAACGGCCTCGAAAACGGCAACTTTGTTATCCCAACCGTGTTTGTGGATTGCGAAGACAACATGCCTCACGTTCAGCAAGAGATCTTCGGCCCTGTGATGTCAGTGTTGAAGTTTACGGACGAAGACGATGTGATTCGCCGCGCTAACGACACCAAATATGGCCTAGCGGCTGGCGTGTTCACGCAAAACCTTTCTCGTGCTCACCGCGTGATCCATCAAATGCAGGCTGGTATTTGTTGGGTTAATACGTGGGGTGACTCACCTGCAGAAATGCCGGTTGGTGGTTACAAGCTTTCGGGTATTGGCCGTGAAAATGGACCAGAAACCCTACTTCACTATACGCAGACTAAGAGCATTCTTATTGAACTTGGCGACTACGCCAGCCCTTATGCCTAACGCGTAACACTCAATTTTATGGGTTAGCTTAACAGAGCTAGCCCTACTGACTCATCTCAGGGAAATCAAAACATGGAACAACGCTACGATTATATTATCGTCGGCGCGGGTTCGGCCGGCTGTGTGTTAGCGGATAGGCTAACGGAAAGCGGTGAACATAGCGTTTTATTACTGGAAGCTGGTGGTACGGACAAGAGTATTTTTATCCAAATGCCAACCGCGCTTTCTTACCCAATGAATACTGAAAAGTACGCTTGGCAATTTGAAACAGAGAAAGAGCCGGGCCTTGATGGACGTGAACTGCACTGCCCACGTGGCAAAGTGTTAGGCGGCAGCTCATCGATCAACGGTATGGTTTATGTTCGTGGCCACGCGTGTGATTTTGACCAATGGGAAGAAGAGGGCGCTGCGGGTTGGAACTACCAAGCATGTCTGCCTTATTTCCGCCGTGCTGAATCATGGAACAAAGGTGGTGATGAATACCGTGGAGACAATGGCCCTGTCGGCACTTGTAATGGTAACGATATGGAGCTCAACCCGCTTTACCAAGCGTTCATCGATGCAGGTAAAGACGCCGGTTACCCAGAAACACAAGACTACAACGGCTACCAGCAAGAAGGCTTCGGCACTATGCATATGACGGTAGACAAGGGTGTTAGAGCCTCAACCTCTAACGCTTATCTACGTCGAGCATTGAAGCGTTCAAACCTGACCTTGAAGAAAGGTATCGTGGCGCGTCGTTTCCTACTTGAAGGACAAGACTCAAATGGTCAATCGGGCTTGAAAGCCGTCGGTGTCGAGTTTGAAAAGTCAGGAAATACCCAGGTGGCTGTGGCGAACAAAGAAGTGATCTCTTCTGCGGGTTCTATCGGTTCTGTTCAACTGCTGCAGCTTTCTGGTATCGGCCCGAAAGCGGTGCTTGAAAAGGCTGGCGTTGAAGTTAAACACGAACTAAGCGGTGTCGGTGAAAACCTTCAAGATCACCTAGAAGTGTACTTCCAATATCACTGCAACGAACCGATCACACTCAACAGCAAGCTTGGCTTGGTGAGCAAAGGCATGATTGGCGCGGAATGGATTCTGACTCGCAAAGGTCTGGGTGCTACTAACCACTTTGAATCGTGTGCGTTCATTCGCTCTCGTAAAGGATTGAAGTGGCCAAACATTCAATATCACTTCCTGCCAGCAGCGATGCGTTACGACGGACAAGCGGCCTTTGATGGTCACGGTTTCCAAGTACACGTTGGGCCTAATAAGCCAGAGAGTCGCGGTACGGTTGCGATCACTTCTGCTGATCCGCATGCCAAGCCAGAGATCATTTTCAACTACATCTCGACTGAGCAAGACCGCCAAGATTGGCGCGATTGTATTCGTCTAACGCGTGAGATCTTGTCTCAACCAGCAATGGATGCTTACCGAGGTGAAGAGATTCAGCCGGGTCTAAGTGTGACTTCCGATGAAGCAATCGACGAATGGGTTAAGCAGAACGTGGAAAGTGCGTATCACCCTTCATGTGGCTGCAAAATGGGCGCTGATGATGATCCAATGGCAGTGCTTGATGAAGAGTGTCGTGTTCGCGGTATTGATAATCTGCGCGTTGTCGACTCATCTGTTTTCCCTGTTATTCCAAACGGAAACTTGAACGCCCCGACCATTATGGTGGCTGAGCGTGCTTCCGATTTGATTTTGGGCAATCCAATGCTCAAAAAGCAGGACGTTCCAGTGTGGATTGCACCTGAATGGCAAGAGAAGCAAAGAATCAATAAACCAGTAAGAGAAGCGTAAGCCTCTGTTATTGAGATAAAAATAATAAAAAGTAACAACCAAAATTAGTCAAAAGTCAGCAAAACTGCCCTGATTAGTATGAGTTAGGGCAGAAAAAGGAAAGATAAAAAGGAATCATTATGACGACTCAACATAAACAAACCGCTACAAAAAAGGTATTAGCAACATTAGCCATTAGTTCATTTGCATTTGGCGCTAACGCTTCTATTGAACCGCAGCAATGTGAAAACGTTCGATTCGCTGATGTAGGCTGGACTGACATTACCGCTACAACCGCCGTTACTTCCGAACTATTAAAAGGCCTTGGTTACAAAACCAAAACCGACCTACTTTCAGTACCGGTGACATACTCTTCAATGGCGAACGGCGATATTGACGTATTCCTAGGTAACTGGATGCCAACCATGGAAGGCGATATTGCTAAGTACCGTGAAGAGGGCACGGTTGAAACCGTTCGTGCCAACCTTGAAGGCGCAAAATACATACTAGCTGTACCAAAATACGTGTACGACTCTGGTGTGAAAAGCTTCGCAGACCTAGCAAAACATGCCGACAAATTTAAAGACCGCATCTACGGCATCGAACCGGGTAACGACGGTAACCGCCTAATCCAATCAATGATTGATTCTGACGCGTTTGGCTTGAAAGATTTCAGCTTAGTGGAATCAAGCGAAGCGGGCATGGTGTCTCAAGTGTCACGCGCAGCACGTCGTAGCCAATGGATTGTTTACCTTGGTTGGGCTCCACACCCGATGAACAGCAATGTTGAGATGGAATACCTTTCAGGCGGTGACGACTTCTTCGGCCCTAACTACGGTGGCGCGAATGTTTACACCAACGTTCGTTCAAACTACCTGTCTGAGTGTGCAAACGTCGGTCAACTTCTACAAAACCTAGAATTCACTCTTGAGATGGAAAACCAGTTGATGGAAGAGATTCTTAACCAAAAAGTGAAGCCAGAAAAAGCGGCTCAACAGTGGTTGAACAACAACCCTCAACAAGTTGAAGCTTGGTTAGACAACGTAAAAACGCATAAAGGTGAATCAGCGACTCAAGCCGTTACTGAATACCTAAAGCAAGTTAAAGCTTAGTTCTACCCATCTCAACAGCTACATAAATAATAAAGGTGGGCTTACCAATTTATCGATTGGTTTGAAGTAGTCCACCCATAATAAAAGGCAATATTGTGAATTTTATTACGGAAAACAAAATCCCTGTCGGACAATGGATGGAAGCGGGTGTTGATTGGCTAACAATCAACGCAGCAGGATTCTTTGACGCTATTTCGATTTTTCTAGAAACCGTCATTATGTTTTTAGTCGATGTATTTAAGTGGATGCCGCCTGCTCTGCCAATCGTGATGACCGCTGCGATTGCGTGGTACTTACACCGTAAACCTTCGCTAGTGATCTTTGTGGTCGCGGCACTGCTGACTATTCTTAACCTCGGCTACTGGCAAGAAATGCTGGAAACCTTTGTTCTCGTCTTTGCGGCGACAACGATTTCCGTATTAATTGGCGTACCGGTTGGCATCATGGCTGCGCATCGCCCTTGGTTATATACGGTGCTTAGACCCATTCTTGATTTAATGCAGACGGTTCCAACGTTTGTGTATCTGATTCCGACTTTGGTTTTATTCGGTTTGGGCATCGTTCCTGGCTTAATCTCGACCATTATTTTCGCGATAGCTGCACCGATTCGTTTGACCTACTTAGGGGTAACGAAAGTCCCTGAAGAGCTGATTGAAGCGGGTAAAGCCTTTGGTGCAAGTCGCATGAAGTTACTGCTCAAAGTTGAATTACCTGCCGCTCTGCCAAGCATCATGGCGGGTGTCACCCAATGTATTATGTTGTCGCTTTCGATGGTGGTTATCGCCGCTCTTGTTGGTGCTGACGGGCTTGGTAAACCGGTTGTTCGTGCATTGAACACAGTGAACATCTCACAAGGTTTTGAAGCCGGATTAGCGATTGTTTTAGTCGCAATCATCCTTGACCGCTTGTGCAAAACACCAAACCAGAAGGAAGCTTAATCATGTCTATCTCTCAGGAACAAAAGGCAATGGACGCGATTACCATTAAAAACCTTGATGTTGTGTTTGGTAACAAAGCCAATCAAGCGCTGGAACTACTCGATCAAGGTAAAACTCGCCAAGAGATCATCGATGAAACAGGTCAAGTTGTCGGCGTAGACAATGTGTCGCTGACCGTTGAAGAAGGCGAGATCTGTGTATTGATGGGTTTGTCTGGTTCTGGTAAATCATCTTTGCTTCGCGCAGTTAACGGTTTGAATGAGATCAGCCGTGGTTCACTAACAATCAAAGACGGTGATCAACAAGTCGATTTAGCGCAATGTGATGAAGCGACTCTGCGTCATCTTCGTACTCACCGTGTATCCATGGTTTTCCAAAAGTTTGCTTTGATGCCATGGCTTAACGTATTAGACAACGTGGCGTTTGGTCTTGAGATGCAGGGCGTAGCGAAAGATGTTCGTCGTGCAAAAGCGCGTGAACAACTAGAAATGGTCGGCCTAGCCGAATGGGAAACCAAATTCCCGCATGAGCTTTCTGGCGGCATGCAGCAGCGTGTTGGTTTGGCGCGTGCTTTTGCAATGGATACCGACATTCTATTGATGGATGAACCGTTTTCGGCGCTTGATCCACTGATTCGTGCTCAACTGCAAGATGAACTGATCACACTGCAAAACAAACTCAACAAAACGATTCTGTTCGTGAGTCACGACCTAGATGAAGCACTGAAGATTGGTAACAACATCGCGATCATGGAGTCAGGAAAGCTGATTCAACACGGTAAGCCTGAAGAGATCGTATTGACGCCAAAAACAGAATACGTAAAAGACTTCGTTGCTCACACCAACCCACTGAATGTACTTAAAGGTCGCTCTTTGATGCAGCCTCTTGATTCACTGACGCAAGAGAATGAAAGCTGGAAGATTTGCGATTCTAAAGATCTCTGGATTGAACAGAGCGAAGGTGCTTTATCTGTGAAAGGTGAATCTGCTTTGGCGCTTGTTGAGTGGAGTGAGTCTGACGACTTAACTGCGATCAACGAGTCGAGTGTAGTTGTGGCAAGCCCGGAAATTGGCATGCGTGATGCGATTAAACTGAAACAGCTAAGTAATCACCCGATTTTGCTGGTGGAAGACAATCAACTGGTCGGTATTCTGGATAACAGCGAGTTTTACAACGCACTAACGGGTAATTTTCAGATGAATACAGCCGCGTAAAATTTCGTTTTCCAGCTTGGCGATTAGGGCTGGTTTTTTATTAGATGGAGAGGGTTAAGTCTCTCTATCTCTATGATTATTAAGATATATTATTCTTTGAGTTTGTATTCTCTGGTTCATTATTTTTGTCTTCATTGAAGCTTTCATTTCCCCTTCATTAAGCAAAAGTGCCGTACCACGCAAGTTTAGTGGTATAGAAAAGATTGAGAATAGTATGAACATCAGTACAATGCGGAAAAATCAATGAAGTAATTTATCAATTTACAGTGTAATTCGAGCTCACCTGACGTAAATAATCAGGACATATCATCGCTTCGACGCTGTAAAACCATTCACAGTATATTAGTACAAAGGTCTGCATCTTGGACAAACATGACGAAATCCTGGTCGCTATTCGCCAAATTATTCGCGCTATCGATTTACATTCGAAAAAGCTGAGTAAAGAGTATGGTTTGACTGGCCCTCAATTAATCTTAATGAGAGCAATCCAAGAAATGGGTAATGTGACGATCAAAGAATTGTCTAATCACACCAATGTAAGCCAAGCCACCACAACCACGATCATCGATCGCTTGGAACTGAATGGCTATGTACAACGTGTTCGCAGCTCGTCAGACCGACGCAAAGTACACGCAAACCTGACTGAAAAAGGTCAAGAGTTGCTAAACAATGCGCCGCCACCGCTGCAAGATAACTTCGTTAAAAAATTCCAAAACCTAGAGCCGTGGGAGCAAAGCTTACTGCTTTCTTCAATGCAGCGAGTATCATCAATGATGAACGCAGAAGACATCGACGCCGCTCCAGTACTTCAGCTTGAAGGCATTGCAAACGTAGCCAAGAGTTAACGTTAATTTTAAATTGTTTTTTAGAACAATAACTTAAGTAATTATTAAATGGTCGTATTAAGCGGCCATTTTTGATCTTGCCATTTAAAATCTCTATTTACCCTGTGTGTTAGTTACGCTTTCTTATTTTAAATTCCCCTGACTTTTTGCCCCGTTTGTAGCCGCCTCATTGGATTGTCATCAAAACTCCATTGACTATTCTCTGACAATAAAACGCTAGACCGACCGGTCTGTTGTGTATTATTGTGTGCTCATCTTAACCACTAGGTGATGTATGAAACACGAATTGACGCCAACACAAATGACCATGACGTTGAACAACATGCAGGGAGCTTTTGCACAGAACCCGATGCCAGCGGTATCGGTGAGAATTGAGCAGTTGCTTGCACTTAAATCTGCGCTTATCGATTACACAGATCGTTTGTGTTCAGCCGTGAGTGAGGACTATGGTCACCGCAGTCGACAAGACACTTTAATGGCCGACATATTGCCTTGCATCGGAAATATTGATCACAGCATTGAGTGTTTACCTCATTGGTCGACATCTTCGATTCGTCATTCCGGCCCTTTGCTTTCAACCTCTCGTGTTGAAGTGGTTTATCAACCCAAAGGCGTTGTCGGGATCATTGCTCCGTGGAACTTCCCGATCATGTTATCCGTCGGCCCGCTTATTTCGGCGTTGGCAGCGGGCAATCGCGCCATGATCAAGATGAGTGAATTTACCCCAGCTACGAACCAAGTATTAAGAGCGCTATTGGCGGAAGTCTTCCAATCCGATGAGGTGTGCTTGGTTGAAGGTGAGGTAGAAATCGCAGCCGCATTTTCGGCGTTGCCGTTTGATCATCTTCTGTTTACGGGGTCAACCCAAGTGGGTCGCCAAGTGATGAGGTCAGCGGCTGACACGCTAACTCCAGTCACGCTAGAGCTAGGTGGTAAGTCACCGGTTATCGTTGCAGAAGACATGCCAATTGATATCGCGGTTGAGCGAATCATTTATGGTAAGAGCCTCAATAACGGGCAGGTGTGTGTGGCTCCTGACTATGTATTGCTACCCGAAGGGAAAGTTGAATCTTTCATTCAAGAGTATAAAAAACAGTACCAATTGCTGTTCGATGAAGGGGTCTATTCCGAGAGTTTGACGTCCCTAATCAATCCTCGTCAATGCGATCGTATTGTCGGCTTGTTGAATGAAGAGCAACAAGCAGGAACGCGAACCGTCGCTTGCCATGACGAAGCGATGGACTTAGATAACCATCGTTTGGTGACGCACCTAATTGTTGAACCAAGCCTGTCATCCAAGATGATGAACGAAGAGATTTTCGGCCCACTATTACCCTTGATTACGTATCGCAATATCGAAGAGGCGTTCCAAGTCATCAATAGCAAACCAAGGCCGTTAGCGCTCTATCTAATGAGCTTTGATTTGAGCTTACAAGCTCAGGTTAAACACCAAGTTCATTCCGGCGGAATGTGTATCAATGATTGTGTTTTCCATTTAGCGGTTGATGACGCACCGTTTGGTGGCATTGGTGAATCAGGGCAGGGCAATTATCACGGTAAAGAAGGTTTCCTTACTTTCTCCCATGCCAAAACCGTCTTGGAAACGGGCTTAGATCATCGAGTTAAGCATCTGTTTTCAAAAGAAGACAACGAATTAAAGACCGCAGTGATGAACATGCTTGGCAAGTAAATCATTTCTGTCATTACCCAATTTATCTACAAGAAGTTATTTATAAAAAATTATTTTTACGACGTTATTTTAAGAGGTTATTTTTATGTTAGAACGTTTTTTTGAACGAACGATGAAAGCGTATTTGATGGTTACAGGATTCTTAACCGCAACCGCTTTTTCTACTTTTCTTGCGCCTGATTGGAGCATGCAAACGCTGTTCTCGTACAACGAAACCATGATGGTGAACAAAGAGTACCTTATGGGAACTTACCAGCACTGGGGCGTTATGGTTGGCTGTATTGGCATCCTACTCATGTTCTCGACCAAATATAAGTCGCTGCGTACATCGACCATGATTTACAGTGCATTTGAGAAGTCGATGTTTGTTGGCATCTTCTTATACAACGTGTGTATCAACGATTATGAGTGGTTCTATGGTTGGAGCGGTGTGTTTGCGCTCGATGGATTTGTGACTGTCTACTCTTTAGTTTACCTGTATTACTACCTCACTAGAGACAAAAGCAAGGTGCCAGCTCATCTTCGTTAATAGTTAATGAGTTGCTCATGGTGAATCAATGACACTTATTCAATGATCACTCACTCACTAGCTTACTTATCACTACAGCCCGCATTTGCGGGCTTTTTTCGTTTTGGGGCAATGATCCATAAAGATCTTAATTGACATATCTTTGACATTAACACTCTAGACCGACCGGTTTGTATTGGTTATTGTTTAGTCATCAACTAGAAATGAGGTAAATACCATGACAACCAATAATTTTAACTTTCAACTTAAAACCATTGTTCATGCTCAAGAGAATGGCATTGAAAATATCCCTTCTCTTTTTGGTCGCTTAGGTGCGCAAAGAGTCGTGCTCTTTTCTGATAAAGGCTTGGAGTCTCTTGGCTTTGTTGAGCAGTTCTCGGCGTTGTTTGTAAACGAAAAGGTGAACCAGCCAGGCAATGAACAAGCGGTTCAGCTTGTTGGTGTGTACACCGATATCGCGCCAGACGCGACTTGCGACAACATCAATGCTGCCATTGAGTTTGCAAACAGCGTCAATGCTGATGCGATTTTGTCTGTTGGCGGCGGCAGCGTGATTGATGCTTCTAAAGGTGTGAAATACGCATTTCATAAGAAGATAGATGACATTCGCACCGTGATTGCGGGTGGTGGTCATATGGATGTGTGGCCAAACAATGAAGATATTCGAGTGCCCCACATTGCGGTTCCGACAACGGCTGGCACAGGCGCAGAAGCTTCTCCTATTGCTGTTTTTTACAACGAACATGAAAACATTAAGGCAAGCCTAGTCACATCGGGATTGGAAGCCGATATCGCAATCCTTGATCCAACGGTGACCACTAAGCTGCCAGCTCACCTTACTCGTTCTACAGCCATGGATGCGCTAACACACGCTGTTGAAGCGATTGTCTCGCCAATGAGTAATGCATTCACCGACGCTTACGGCATTCAGGCTGCAAAACTGATTGTTGAAAACTTACCCTTGGCACTTAAAGAGCCAGGAAACCTAACAGCACGCGGCAATCTTCTTCAAGCTAGCACCATGGCGATCTCTGCTTTCTATTCGTCTTTGGGCGGCATTCCAATTCATAACTGTGCTCACGCCTTTGGTGCGATTAGCCACGTTCCACATGGCGATGCCAACACGGTGCTGATGCCGGTTGTGATTGAAGCACTGCCAGAGTTCTACATGCCGAATGCGGCGAAGTTAGCTCAAGCTTTCTCTGTCGACACTACGGGAACCGATGAGATGGTTTACCAGAGAGTGTTGGATTTCTTAAACAACTTCCAAACTAGTGTGGGTGCGATGAAGCGTTTCAGCAGCTGGGACTTTGATGCGCAAGAGAAGAGCAACATTGCAGAAGCGATTGAAAAAGACATCTGTTTTCAGTTCTACCCAATCTCGAAACAGACGATTGAAACCATCATAGAGAAAGCGATTTAAGTCTCTGTCTTAATCGACTGAATGTTATGACCATTTAATTCAGTCCCTGATTCACTCAACAATCATTACTCGAGAGACAATTATGAAAATCGAAAACGTATTGCTATCAAGCTTGTGCATCATCGCGCCATTCCTACTTTTCACCTAACTCATTCAACAGGGACGTTGTGACCTTTATTCCCGAGGAGGAAATAAATGATCAATAAACGTTTAACTACCGTGATTCTGACTGGTGTTTTGGCTGCTCTGTTTTTTGCTAAAGCAAGCGTTGGAAGCGAAAGCTCTAAGAACGCAGCCACCATGGATCAATCGCAGCAGCATCAAGACGTCGTGCAACTGTTGGATGAGGCTTATCAAGGGCAATTGGAAGCCCAGCTCTCTGTCGCTTACTTATATCTGAGTGGAGAGGGCGTAGAACAGGATGACGAAAAAGCCGCGGAGTGGTTTGTCACCGCAGCCAATAACGGTAGCCCTGAAGCTCAAACACAGCTTGGGTTGATGTATATCTCTGGAAGTGGCGTTCAAGCCAGCCAAGCGGAAGCTGTCACCTGGATTGGCATGGCAGCAGCTCAAGAGTATGACCCTGCGCTCGACTTATTACATTGGATGTCGCAAGCCGCGCATTAATTCAAATCCTAACTCAGGTTAATCACAGAAAGGTTAACCTCAGAAAAAGTTAATCACAGAAAAAGTTACTCGCAGAAAAGTTAATTACTGAAAAGTTAATCACAGAAATTGGAGAACGTCTTATGCAGACATTCAAGAAATCTTTAGTCTTCACTGCAATGACCGCGGCAAGCAGTGCTGCTCTTGCGGCTGAATCAGAAAAACCGAATATTGTTGTTATTGTTGGCGATGATGTGGGCTTTGCCGATACACAGCCTTATGGATCAGAAGCGGATACCCCAAACCTGATGGCGCTGGCTGAAGAGGGGGTTAAGTTTACTAATTTTCACGCGTCACCAACTTCATCGGTAACGCGCTCTATGATGTTAACCGGAGCAAATAGCCACGAGGTTGGGCTAGGCACCTTCGACTATGCTGTCTATCCGGGTGCGATTGGCAAGCCGGGTTATGAAGGTTACCTCACCAAGAAAGGGGTTACGGTCGCAACGCTGCTTAAAGAGAGTGGCTATAACACTTATCTCTCTGGTAAATGGCACTTGGGGCACGAGGATGGCTTCTTACCTGACGATCGAGGTTTTGAAGAGAGTTACGGTATATTAGCGGGCGGCTCTAATCACTTTAATCGAGATATGATGTTCCCGGCCAAAAATGCCGCGACAGCGGATGCGCTGCAAAAAGGGGATATTCCCGGCGTCGAAGTTGAGCCAACTTACCGTAACGGTGAAGTGGTTGAGGACAAGTACAAAGGCGAGTATTCAGACCAAGTTTACACCAACGAGATCATCAAGATGATCGACAGCAAAAAAGACGACGGTAAGCCTTTCTTCGCTTACGTCCCATTCACCGGTATTCACCTGCCACTGCAAGCGCCTGAGTCTGCCTATCAAGATAAAGTCGATTACTACGTTGAACATGGTTGGGACTCGGTTCGAGAAGATCGTTTCCAACGCATGAAAGAGATGGGTGTGATTCCAAAAGACGCCGATATTTCAGATCGTAACGCATTAAGCCGACCTTGGGACTCGCTCTCTGAGAAAGAACAAAAGTGGTACGGAAAGAAAATGGCTGTCGCGATGGGCATGATGGAAATGCAGGACCAACAAGTCGGTCAGATAGTCGATCACCTGAAAGAAATCGGGGAATACGATAATACTTACATCATGTACCTAGCGGATAACGGCCCAGAAGCGGCGGATATTACCGGTGAAAATATCAGTGATTTGATCCGAACGTGGACTGCTCATCATTTTGATAATTCGACTGAAAACTTGGGCAAGGCGAACTCCAGTGTGTCACTTGGCCCTGAGTGGGCAAGCGCTTCAACCGGTGGCCTATCTTGGTACAAAGCTTACACAGCAGAGGGCGGTATCCGTGTGCCGTTTATCGTTAAGCCAGCCAAAGCGCTTCTAGAAGGTGAAGATGCGTTACAGCCGGGAACTCAAACAGATGACTTATCACAAGTGAAAGACATTGCAGCCACGATTCTTGAGATTGCAGAGGTAGAGCATCCAGGAATGGAATATCAAGGTCGAGAAGTAGCGCCGATGAGTGGTGTGAGCTTGTTGCCTTACTTCAAAGGGGAAACGGCAGACGTGCACAGTGCCAACAATGCGATTCCATTTGAATTGTTTGGTAGCGGAATTCTGCTTAAAGGTGATCATAAGATCATCCGAATTTCTACGGGAATGGGCGGTGACAGTGAGTGGCACTTATACAACACCAAGAAAGATCCAGCTGAGCAACATGACTTGAGAAATGAAATGCCAGATCTGTTCCTTGAAATGGTCGCTGAATATCAAGAATACGAAAAAGCGCAAAATATCGTCCCGGTTGACGAAGCGTGGAACCCGTTTGAAAACGTGAAATAGAGGAAAAAACCACTCGGCCAACCTAATGCCATCAAGCTTGGTTGGCCGATGAACACCGTGTAAAGGAATTACGAATTGTTTTAGCTAATACAATAACTTTTACATCGAGGCACTCTTCATGACGACATTATCGCTATCAAATTTGAGTTCAGTTCCGCAGTTCAATGGCAAAGCACACAGCAAACTTCAGGCGTTAGCAAAACCGATTGGGGCGGTGTGTAATATCAGTTGCACCTACTGTTATTATTTAGAAAAACAACAGCTGCTTGAATACCCAAAAGGCTCTCAATATACGATGGATGAAGTTCTGTTAGAGCGTTATATCAAGCAATATATAGAAGGGCAGAATACGCCTGAAATCATCTTTTCTTGGCATGGTGGAGAGCCTACCTTGTTGGGGATTGAGTACTTTCAAAAGGTCGTCGAGCTGCAGAAAAAATATTGTCCTAGCTACAGTAAGATCAGCAATGACCTTCAAACCAACGGCACGTTACTGAATGATGCGTGGTGTGATTTCTTCAAAAAGAATGACTTTATCATTGGTGTGAGCATTGATGGCCCAGAGCACTTACATAATCACTACCGAACTAACCGTGCAGGCAAAGGCACTTTTTCTCAAACAATGCGTGGCATTCGCTACTTGAAGCAACATAACGTCGAGTTCGCGACCCTAAGCTGCGTGAATGATGTGACAGGAAAATATCCATTAGAGGTCTATCGCTTTCTGCGTGATGAAGTGGGTTCGAAGCAATTGCAGTTTATTCCTGTGGTCGATAAGCGTGCTGCTCATACTAACAACAAATGGCTCACCAACCAGAAGGCGATCATTCCTGTTTCAGGCGATCTAGAGCCGTGGAGTGTTGAATCAGCACAATGGGGAGAGTTTCTCTCTACGATTTTTGATGAATGGTACCAACATGATTTTGGTCAGGTGCTCGTGCCTTATTTTGAAAACTTCTTTGGTGTGTGGATGGGGAAAGAAAGCACTATGTGTACATTGAGTGAGATTTGCGGAAAAGGGTTAGCGGTTGAGCCCAATGGCGATGTGTATTCATGTGACCATTATGTCTTTCCTGAATTTCAGCTGGGTAATATTCAGGAACAAGCACTTTCAACTTTAGCCTTCTCGCTAAAGCAGCAGCGTTTTGGGTTCGCCAAACAGAAGTCTCTGCCGAAACAATGCCAAGCCTGTGAGTTTAAATTTGCATGCCATGGCGAGTGCCCTAAAAACCGCATCATCAAAAGTCGAGATGGTGAGGCTGGGTTAAATTATCTCTGTGAAGGATGGCTGAGCTTCTTCAAGCATATCGACCCTGTTATTAAGGGCTTATTCAAAGCTAATAATATTCCGTCTCGTCTGGGGTGAGGGAGTAAGCGTGAATCGATTTAATCAATGTTTACAGTAAGGTAGAAGGCTCGCATAAATTATGCGAGCCTTTTGGTATTTGGTATTTGGTATTTGGTATTTGGTATTTGGTAACGGGTATCTAGTCAGCCGATTCTTGGGCTGGGTTCATGGCGAGAAGAGTCTCTTCCATGGCATTGTTTAGAATCGAACGGTTACGCTGCATGGCGGCCATGAGCGTTGAGCCTAGCCATAGACCATAAAGCATTCGAGACAGCGATTCTGGCTCTGCGATCGTGAAATCACCGGCCTCATTGCCTTCTTCAAACAGCTTCGCCATACGCAGGATGATCTTTTCTGCGCCTATTGCCATTGTGGACTGTAACGGGTTAGCCGACCCAGATACTTCTCCCGCCAGTTTTACGACAAGACATTGGATATTGAAGTCTTCAGTCAGTTTCGATGCACACCAAAACTCAAAATAGGCTTTTACGCGGTCACGACGAGAAAGCGACTCATCACTTAAAAAGTCGTCCAGCTTAGCGAGGTGATCATCAAAGTAGTTGGTAAGAAGGATCTCACCAAAGTGTTCTTTGGATTTGAAGTAATGGTAAAAAGAACCCTTCGTGCCTTCCGCTTGGTTGATGATTTTCATCAGGCCAACACCAGCAAACCCGTGTTCATTAATAAGGCTAAACCCTGCATCGAGCATAGCTTGTCGCATGTCTTTCATTGTTCTTACTCTTTATGCTGAGAATGAGGAATAGTGTAACGAGCAACATACCAACCGTCCAGTCTAGCGCGTTAGGACGCGGTCAATAATTGATTCGTTCCGTCAAAGTAACATTTTCTCTTATTGGCACTTCTAAGCGACAAAACTTTTTTCAAGATAAGCACATCCTATAAATCGAAAATAACAACCTTAAAGGGCTTGTTTGGTGCCTTAAAATGGCTAAATCAGGGGGTTTTAAGTTACTGTTTTTGTTGGTTTTTAATTTGGTGTTTTCTTGAGATCGCAATGGTAGTCTTAGCTTAATTTCTTTAGGGGGCTAAATGGACACCAATAACAGCACTTATCATCACCACAATTTTGCTCAGCAAGACTTATCAGAGCTTACATTTACAGCCTGTACGTTTATCCGTTGTGATTTCAGACGTTCGAACTTACGTGATGCAACGTTTATTAACTGTAAGTTTATCGAACAAGGCGATATTGAGGGATGTCACTTCGATGTTGCAGATTTGCGTGATGCAAGTTTTCAGAACTGTCAGTTGGCGATGGCGAATTTTAGTAATACGAATTGCTATGGTATTGAGTTACGTGATTGTGACCTGAAAGGGGCGAACTTTACTCGTGCGAATTTTGCCAATCAGGTAAGCAATAGAATGTATTTTTGCTCTGCATATATTACGGGCTGTAATCTGTCATACGCCAATTTTGAACAAGCTTGTTTAGAGAAGTGTGAGCTGTTTGAGAACCGTTGGATAGGCACTTACCTTGGCGGTGCGTCACTGAAAGAGTCTGATCTCAGCCGAGGTGTGTTCTCGGAAGATGTATGGGGGCAATTCAGTATGCAAGGTGCTAATTTATGCCATGCTGAATTAGAAGGGTTAGATCCTCGCAAGGTAGACACATCGGGAATTAAAATCGTTGCTTGGCAGCAAGAGCAACTGCTTGAAACCATGGGTATTGTGGTCATGCCCGATTGATAGCTGTAATTTCCAACGGCAGGCTATTTGGAATATGTAAGATTTCGCTATAGAAGAAAAGCCCAAAGCTAATAACTTTGGGCTTTTCCGTATTGTGCGCCGAGCATGGC